>CANQCJ010000096.1 GCA_947589205.1 uncultured Ruminococcus sp.
CATCGGCATATTTGAGCATTTCTATATCGTTGTTATAATCTCCCATTGCAACTATCGTATACTCGTCAAGTCCGCAAAGCTCACGCATTTTTTTGAGCGCGCTGCCCTTTGAGATATTTTTCGGCAGCATTTCATAATATGTCGGCGCAGAAATGACAAAATCAATATCCGAACAGCCGATCTCGGTCTTTAGCCGTTCGATATACTCGATAAGCGCGGGGATCTTGTCCGGCTCGTCTGCAAAAAGCGTTTTATACCAATTATCCGGTATATCGTCGATACCGCATTCGATAGGATCTACCTTGCAGATATTGCAGTGTGCCCGCTCGGTCGCCGTCATGTTCGGAACATACACCGCGCTCAAGGGCAGCACCTCGCAGCCTGTCATCGGATTGTCTTTAAGTATGCGCTTTGTTATCTCCTTCGCGCTTTCGGGGAGATATACGTCATAGATCTGTTTTTTTTCGTTTATATCATAGACCATTCCGCCGTTGCAGAGTATCGCCGCGCAGTTTATGGTAATTCGGTCAAGATACTGCATTGTCGCCTGAAGGCTCCTGCCGGTGGCTATCGAAAATTTTCCGCCGGCTTCCATAAGCCGATTTACGGCGAGAATGTCCGTCTCTGACGGTATTTTGCTCGACGGCAAAAACGTACCGTCCATATCTGTTATAAGCAGAACTTTTTTGATGTCCTCAAACAAATCTGCTGCCTCATTTCCTGATAGTTTCAAGAGCTTTTATAAAATAATCCGGCAGCGGCGAATCAAAGCTCATATATTCGCCGTTCGGGTGGACAAAGCCTATTCTTTTTGCGTGCAGACACTGTCCCTCGAGACCCTTAAAGGGCTTGCCGTAAACGTCGTCTCCGAGTACCGGGTGACCTTTAAAGGCGCAGTGGACGCGTATCTGGTGCGTCCTGCCGGTCTCGAGCTTAAAGCTCACATGAGAATACCCGCGAAGGCTCTCTATCGTTTCATAATGCGTCACGGCGTTTTTTGAATTGCGCTCTGTAACGCACATCTTTTTTCTGTCGCTGCGGTCTCTGCCGATAGGCGCGTTTATCGTGCCGCTTGACGGTGAAAAGGTCCCGCAGACTATCGCCTGATATTCTCTTTCAAAGCTGTGATCCTTTATCTGCGCGCTCAGAAAATTATGCGCGCTGTCGGTCTTTGCGACCATAAGAAGTCCGCTGGTGAATTTATCTATCCTGTGGACTATCCCCGGGCGGACAACTCCGTTTATCGAAGAAAGCCGTCCTTTGCAGTGATACATCAGCGCGTTCACGAGCGTGCCGTCGGGATTTCCCGCGGCGGGGTGGACCACCATGCCCTTCGGCTTGTTTACAACAAGCAGCTCGCCGTCCTCGTATACTATTTCTATCGGTATATCCTGCGGTCTCGCAGTAAGCTCCTGCGGGTCGGGAATAATTATCTCGACAATATCCCCCGGCTTTACGTTAAGACTTTTCGACGCGGCCTTTCCGTTGACCGTGACCTGTCCGCTTTGTATGAGCGTCTGCACCGCAGAGCGCGACAGACCTATCTGTTCACATTCGGAAGCTATCTTGTCGAGCCTGCCGGTCTTTGATACCTCAAACCCTTCCGTCCGCATCGCCGTTACCGTCCGTATTTTTGGACTCTGATTCGATATTGTCCGAATTTTCGGACTTTTCTAAAAATATCGTGCTTATGCAGAACAATACCGCGCCGACTACCACGCACATATCGGCGAAATTGAACACCGGGAAATCAAACGGCAGCGTTTTTAAATAGTCGACTACCTCTTTCATTCTTATCCTGTCGATAAGATTCCCGATACCGCCGCCCAGCACGAGAGCCACCGCGATATTTGACAGCCTGCTGCCTTTGCGGTTGATATAGCAATAGACCGTCGCCGCCGCTGTCAGGATCAACGGTATTCCGATAAGAAACCAAGTCTTTCCTTCCATAATGCTCCAGGCAGCGCCCGAATTGCGTATATGCGTAAGTCCCAGCAAGCCGGGTATAAAGTCGCGCGTTTCATAAAGCGGGATATTTTTCACCACGGCAAGCTTAATGAGCTGATCTACCGCGGCTGCCGCCGCAGCGATGACTAAACAAATCGCAAACATAAAAAATTATTTTGTATTCTTTCCGAACTGAAGCTCCGAAACGTCCGCTTTGGGGATTATCGGCTCAAACGAAGCGGTATTGAGCACCTCGTCGATATGCTTCTGCTCGGCTATCCGCTCCTCCTCCGCTTTTTCTGCGGCAAGAGCTTCCTCGTCTTCGTATTCTTCGGAATATTCTTCCTCGTCCTCGTAATACTCTTCTTCATCGCCGAGGGATTCCTCGTATTCGTCAAGCTCCTCGTCGCTCATCTGCGGCATTCTCAATATAAGCGCAAGCTGCTGAGTATAAAGATCGGTAAGCTGGCTCTTAAAATACGTTACCTCGGCTCTAAGCTCGTCAAGCTTTGCTTTTTCGGCTTCATATTCGTCCTGAATGGCAAGTATCTCCTGCTTAGCGGCTTCTGTCTGCTGTCTTATCATTTCATCGCAGTTAGCCTTGTGTTCCTCGATTATTCTTTCACACTCGGACGCGCTCTGCTCCGAAAGTCTTACCTGCTCTGTCTTAGCCGACTCTATCATATCTCTTGCTTTAGCCTTAGCGTCGTTTATAAGCTTGTTGGATTCTTTTTGCGCGTAGATCATCGCCGCCTTGATAGCGTCCTCGTCCTCGCGGTATTCGTTTATCTTTTCAACAAGCTTTAATATTTTTTCCTCGCTTTCGGCGTTTGAACGCCTCAGAGCATCCATCTCATCAGCAATACGTCCGAGATACTCCGTCACCTCCGACGGATTGCACCCGTTTTTAACGGTGCTGAATCTTTTGCTTCTTATATTTTCGGCTTCAAACATGACAATATGCCTCCTAAATGAATTTTTTCAATCTTATATGGATCCTGCCGCTGCGGGTCAGATCTCCCGCATTATCGAGAATGAATTTTCCGTGGCCTCTTATCGAAAAGCTGTCGGAGATCTCCAGCCTTTTGTCGCTCTCAAGAGTTCTCGCGCCCTTTACCGACACCGCTCCGGACGCTATCAGCTTTTTGGCTTCCGTCCGAGAGCAGCTTGCGGCGCAGGGCACTATGCAGTCGAGTCTCAGCGATGAGACCGCCGCTTCTATCTCCTTGAATCTTTTTCGGTGTTAAGTATCGGCAGTATGCCCTCTGTCGTTTTAACTCCCGTCCGCGAGACCTTTTCGATCCCGCCAAGCGCAAGCTCTGCGGCGGTATCTGTCAAAAAAGCGACAGCCGCCCCGCGGTCAACGATTATATCGCCAATCGTGTCGCGCGTTATGCCGAGATTTATCAGCGCGCCGAGAAAATCGCGGTGGGTAAGCTCGTCCTTTTCTCTGAATTTAAAGCTCACGGCGCGTATATCGAACGCTTCCTTTTTCGGCTCGTCATACGGCGCGAATAGTCCGAGTATTACTCTTTCGGCGTTTTCATATCCGCCCCAGAACATAAAGCCTTCAAAGCTCTGAGAGGCTAAAAGCTTTTTTGCAAGCTCCGCTTTAGCCTCGTTCAGAAAGAACGTAAAAGAGCTTTGATACTTATTTTGCGCCGATTCGATCCTTGAAAGAACGCTCGCCGCAAATATCTCGTCGCCGCGCTCGAGCGGACCTAAAAATGAGAGCCTTGAACTCATGATCAGAAGTTATATCCGTTATTTTCAAGCTCGCTTACGAGATCTACTCCCGAGAAATTGACATTGCTCGGCATAATGGCATAGGTTTTCTGCGCCATCATTTTTATTTCGTCATAATTTGCATAGGCTACGCCCGAGAGAAAATCCAATATTCTCGTAGCGTCCTCCTGCTTTACCATTTCAAGATTAAGAATAACGGTCTTTCCGGCGTTAAGATCGTCGCCTATAGCGTTTACGTCCCTGTAATTGTTGGGTCTTGCAAGCACAAGATCGAAGGACGACTGCGATGTTGTAGACATTTGAACATCCCTTTCTCTTTTATTATTTCTTGATCTTGCAGAAAGCTGCGCCGCTCTCTGCTCGGCAGCTGCCTGTCTTGCGGCTGCCGCCGCCTGCTGTCTTGTCACCGCCTGCTGTCTTGGCGCAGGCTGCTCGACGGGTTCAGGCTCTGCGGCGGGCGCGGGCTGAGCTGCCGCGGTTTCTAAACCGTTGACCTCCTCATAAGAGGGCGCGCGCGGCGGCTTCGGCTGAGGCTTGTAGGCGGCGTATTCCTCCTCCTCGATCTCGTCCTCGCCGATAAAAAGATGCTTAAAGCCGTTTATGATTCCCATTTTCTTACACTACCCCTCCGTTTTTATAATTTCTCGCCCCGAAAAGGGCTGTTCCTATCCTTACAAGATTAGACCCGTGCTTTATCGCAAGCTCAAAATCTCCCGACATTCCCATAGAAAGAATATCCATATCAACATTATCTATGCGGCTTTCCTTTAGTGAAACAAAAAGCCGGTGCATTTTTTCAAAGGTCTCCTCTCCGCAGCCTATAGGCGGTATCGCCATAAGCCCCCTTATGCGGATATTTTTAAGCTCAGCAGTACTTCTCACCAACTCGTCGAGCGCGCCCGCGTCCACGCCGCCCTTGGTCTGCTCCTCGCCTATATTTACTTCGATAAGCACGTCCATTATCTTATCGTTCTTTTCCGCGAGCCTGTTTATCTCATTTGCAAGCTTTGACCCCGAGACCGACTGTATCATATCGACCTCGCTGATTATGTACTTGACCTTATTTGTCTGCAAATTTCCGATAAAATGAACGCTTGCCGTCTTTAAATAGCTGTCCTTTTTGGAAAGATATTCCTGCACTCTGTTTTCGCCGAGAAGGGTAAATCCGTTTTCTATTGCAAAATTGATCTTATCCGGATCGACCGTTTTTGTTACAGCCATTATCCGCACCGTTTCGTCAGCCGAACGGTACTTCGCCTTTGCATTCTCCACTCTTTCCCTTATATCCTTAATGTTGTCAAGTATCTGCGGATACCTCGTCCGTTCCTCCGCTGTCTGCCGACACTTTTGAGCTTGAACTGTTTTTTCGCACATCTTGCTCGCTCACCACCTCAAGAAGAATCTGATCGTAAAGTAAAAGATATTCCTCGTCCGACGTATTGCTCGAGATGACAAAATCGTCTCCCTCGTAGATAACGTCTATCTTTTTAAAGGTAATATCCTGACCGAGGATAACATAAACGCCCTTCTGGTCGTCTCTGAACCGTATCGCGCTCCTCGGTACCTTTATCCCGCTGTATTCGTCAAAAATAAGCTGCATCTGTCTTATCCTGCGGCTCACCATATCGCTGTCGAGAGTGTCGCAGGAAAGCACCACGATATCCTTGCCGCTCTCGTCGGCATGACGGACGTTCACAACGTCGACGTCATACAGCCTGCCGGACGAATCGAGCATAAGCTTTAAAGAAGCGTCCTGCACTACGCGCGGGTCGGAATCTATTACGCCGGTTATATACCCGGTATAATCGTCAAGTATTTTTCCTATACAGCTATCCGGAACGGAATCCGCCGCGCTGTCCGCGCCGTTTATAATATCCTCTATCTCGCTCTGCGAAAGCTGCATGACGTTTTCTTTGTTAAGACGGTTTTCATAACCGTCGCATTCGGAAACGAAATAACCGTTCTGACCGGCTGTTATCTGCCGTGAAGCGGGCGTTGAGGAGCCGGAAAGCTTGTATTTTTCATTTTGCAGCTCGGTTATCCTTCCATTGTAATTGTCCGCCTGTCCGGAAATGATGTTATAGATATTCATAACGAGAGACATATCGCTTTTTATCGAATCGAGTCCGCTGAGGTCTCCGCTTTGTGCGGAGCTTAACAGAAGCTTGTACTGCTCGTCAATCCTGCGGTTTATCGCCTCCGGCTGAACATAGTCGGTCGTACCGGGGCTTTGCGCCTTCTGAAGCGAAGCTATCTGCTCGTCTATCGCTTCGAGACGCCTTTGAGCGAGAACATCGTCATAGGAATCATACACCGAGGCTATCGGACTTGTCTCGGAGACCTTGCTGCCGTCAGGATAATTATAGCTTATCACCCCGCCGCCGCTGCAGCTTATCTGCTTTTCGTTCCGCACTATTATACCCTCAAAGGATATATCCTCGTTTATCGTGCAGAGCACCGCTTCCTGCGTATCGTGACGGTCGTTGAGATAGGTATATATCTGGCTGCCTATCATGGTAAACAGAAGAAGCGTTATCAGAAGCATCAGCAGCCTCGAGGTGACGCTGTTGAAAACACCCGATCTCATAAGCCTTTAAATTTAACCCTGCGAAGAAGAATCGAAAATATTTACCGGGCGCGCGGGCACCATCGTTGAGATAGCGTGCTTGAACACCCACTCCTGTTTTCCTTCGCAGTCGAAAACTATACAGTAGCTGTCAAAGCCTACGACCGTCGCCTTGAACTGATAGCCGTTCACCAGTATCACCGTTATCGGAAGCCTGTCGCGTCTTGCCTGATTGAGGAAAACCTCCTGCAAATTCATGTTTTTATTCATATTTCATACACTCCTTAATAATAATTTTAAATATTTTCCGCCGATTTGTTATGCTTACTACTATTATAACACATATTTTCCGATTTGGCTATAGTATTTGAAACTTTTTCTAAAATTTTTTTATATTCGTCAGGTTCGGATATATATATTTTAGTAATATTGTTCATTCTTCTGAACCAGGTGAGCTGTCTTTTGGCGTATCTTCTTGTCGAAAGCTTTATCCGCTCGATACATTCTTCAAGCGAAGCCTTATTTTCAAGGTATGGTATAAGCTCCTTGTAGCCTATCGCCTGTGCCGCCGTTGCGGGCGCGGAGCTTTCATATACCCTGCGCGCTTCCTCCGCCATTCCAAGCCTTGCCATAACATCGACGCGGCGGTTTATCCTGTCGTAAAGCTCGCTTCTGTCGTGAAACGACGGCTGATAGAGCAGGCATTCATACGGCGTTTCATCAGTCCTGCTCGCCGCGTTGTGTTCTGTCGGGGTCATTCCGCTTGCTCTGTAAAGCTCCATTGCGCGTATAACTCTTATCCCGTTGTTCGGGTGGATCCTTGCCGCGGCGGCCGGATCAAGCTTTTCAAGCTCCTGCCAAAGCGGCATCGTTCCGTTTTCTCTGACAAACTCTTCAAGCTCGGCTCTCAGCTTCGGGTCTGACGCATTTTGGGAAAGCGTTACGTTTTCTATCAGCGAGCTTATATAAAGCCCCGTTCCCCCGCATAGTATCGGCAGCCTACCGCGCGAAAAAATATCCTCTGCCGCCGCCCTTGCAAGCTTTAAGAAATCCGCTAAGGAAAAGCTTTCCTCAAGACCAATTATCCCCATAAGATGATGCGGGATACCGCACTGCTCCTCCTCGGTCGGTCTTGCCGTTATTATTTGGAAATCTCTGTATACCTGCATCGAATCGGCTGAAATTATCTCTCCGTTAAGGCGTTTTGCAAGGTCTATCGCAAACTGCGTTTTTCCCGAAGCGGTAGGTCCGCAGACGACGACAAGCGGTATTTTTTTGTTATTATCCATAAACCGTTCAGACTATCCTTTTAAACTGCTTTTCTATCTCCCGCCTCGGCATGGTTATCATGACCGGTCTGCCGTGCGGGCAGTATCTTATATCGTCTCTGCCGTAAATGCTGTTCACCAGCCGCTGAAGCTCGTTCAAAGAGCTTTCGTCGTTAGCTTTTATCGCCGCCTTGCAGGCTATGGTGTGGCATATATCGTCAAAAAGCTGCGGAGACGGATCTCTGTCCTGACTGATAAGGCGTGAAGCTATCTCCGAGATAAGCTCCGACGGATCGGTATTTCCAACGACCATCGGCACTCCCGCGACAGCGATA
>CANQCJ010000097.1 GCA_947589205.1 uncultured Ruminococcus sp.
GCGAGCTGCTTTTCGGCACGGTGGACAGCTATCTTATCTGGCGGCTGACCAACGGCAGGATCCACGCGACCGACAGGACAAACGCTTCGAGGACTATGCTGTTTAACATAAACACGCTCGATTGGGACGACGAGCTGCTGAAGCTGTTTGACATTCCGCGCTGTATGCTGCCCGAGATAAAATGCTCCGGCGACGATTTCGGCTTTGCAAATATAAACGGCGTTCAGATACCGATAAACGCGGCTGTCGGCGACCAGCAGTCGGCGCTCTTCGGTCAGCGCTGCTTCAGCGCGGGAATGGCGAAAAACACCTACGGCACCGGCTGCTTCATGCTCATGAACACCGGAAGCGAGATAAAGCGTTCGCAAAACGGTCTGCTGACCTCCGTTGCCGCCGACGTGCGCGAAAGCGATGTGCAGTATGCTTTGGAGGGCAGCGTTTTTGTCGGCGGCGCGGTGATACAATGGCTGCGCGATGAGCTCAGGATAATTTCCGACAGCGCGGACACCGAGTATTTTGCTTCAAAGGTCAAGGACAACGGCGGAGTGTATCTCGTACCGGCGTTCACCGGTCTCGGCGCGCCCTATTGGGATATGTACGCGCGCGGGGCGATAGTCGGCATTACCCGCGGCACAAAGCGCGAACACATCATACGCGCGGCGGAGGAATCTATCGCCTACCAATGCGCTCAGCTGCTTGAAGCCATGCAAAAGGACAGCGGCATTAAGACCGACAGTCTGTTCGTTGACGGCGGTGCTTCAAGAGACGCTTTTCTTATGCAGTTCCAATCCGACATCATGGATATAAAGCTCATAAGACCGCAAAACCACGAGAGCACGGCGATAGGCGCGGCATTCCTCGCGGGGCTTTACTGCGGTATCTTTGAGGACAAATCGAAGCTCGAAACGCTCTGCGGCGGCGTTATGGAATTTTCTCCGAAAATGCAGCAGAGCGAACGCGAAAGGCTTTTAAGCGGCTGGAAAAAGGCGGTCGGCAGAAGTCTGAATTGGGCGGATATGTAAATATAAAAAATAAAGACAGGACAGCCTTTTTGCAAGCCGCCCTGTCTTTTTAATTTTAATCTTAATCTTCCTCGTGAACGGTGAGATTTTTAGCTACCGCCCATTTCATAACTCTTATCTTGCTTCGGTCGCTTCCGGTCTCGATAACGAGAGTGTCGTCCTTTATCGAGAAAACTATTCCGACAATGCCGCCGTTAGTTACCACCTCGTCGCCTATCCTCAGCGCGTTTCTCATATCCGCGTCCTTTTTCTCCTGTTTTTTCTGCGGTCTTATTATCAGAAAATAGAAGAACACGATAATGAGAACGAGCATTATTACCGACGACCATGCGCCCGCCGTCTGACCGACCGCGACGTTTTGCGTTAAATATGAAAGCATAAATTATCCTCCTGTAGTTTTCGGTATAAATGACCTTAAGCCTTGTCCCCGCGTATGTACTTGTCTATCGAAGCCGCAGCCTTCTTTCCCGCGCCCATTGCAAGGATCACCGTGGCAGCACCCGTAACTGCGTCACCGCCGGCGTATACGCCCTGCTTTGTCGTCTGATTCGTCTCCTCGTTGACGATAAGACAGCCGCGCCTGTCGGCTTCTATGCCTGCGGTGGTGCTCCTTATCAGCGGATTCGGCGACGTTCCGATAGCCATTATTACCGTATCGACATCGAGAGTATACTCCGAACCCTCTATCGGCTTCGGACTTCTTCTTCCGCTCGCGTCCGGTTCGCCAAGCTCCATTTTTATACACTCGATACCCTTTACACAGCCGTTTTCATCGCCTAAGATCTTAGTAGGATTGTTGAGCACCAAAAACTCAACGCCCTCCTCCATAGCGTGATGTACCTCCTCGCGCCTTGCGGGCATTTCATCGAGTGAACGGCGGTAAACTATATAAACCCTTTCCGCGCCGAGACGCATAGCCGAACGCGCCGCGTCCATAGCGACGTTTCCTCCGCCGACTACCGCAACGCTCTGCGACTTCTTTATCGGCGTATCGTATTCTTCAAGATAAGCCTTCATGAGATTTATTCTCGTTAAGTATTCGTTTGCCGAATAAACTCCGACAAGGGCTTCGCCTTCGATCCCCATAAATCTCGGCAGACCCGCGCCCGAACCGACAAAGACCGCTTCAAAGCCGTCCTCCATAAGCTCGTCGATCGACAGCACCCTGCCTATTACCATGTTCGTCATGATGTTTACGCCCAGGTCCTTAAGTCCGTCTATCTCCTTTTGAACGATTGCCTTTGGAAGTCTGAATTCCGGTATGCCGTACATCAGTACGCCGCCGGCGGTGTGGAACGCTTCAAATATCGTTACCTCATAGCCCAGCCTTGCAAGGTCGCCCGCGCAGGTAAGTCCCGCAGGACCCGCTCCGACTATCGCGACTTTATGACCGTTTGTCTGCGGCTTTTCAGCCGCTTCAAGCTTGTCCGAATGCGCCATAGCGTAGTCTGCGCAAAATCTTTCCAGCCTGCCGATAGCGACCGGCTCGCCTTTAATTCCGCGGACGCATTTTCCCTCGCACTGGTTCTCCTGCGGACAAACTCTTCCGCTTACGGCGGGGAGACTGTTGGTCGAATGTATTATCTCATACGCGCCGATAAAATCGCCTTGTGAGACCTTAGCCAAAAATTCCGGTATCCTTACCGAGACCGGGCAGCCGGCAACGCAGGGGTGATTTTTGCAGTTAAGACATCTCTGAGCTTCGTTTACAGCCTCCTGCTCGGTGTAGCCCAAGCATACCTCTTTAAAATTTCTCGCCCTTACCTTTGGCAGCTGTTCGGCAACGGGAGTTTTCTCCATCTGCATATTAGGCATTTCTGACACCTCCCGTAAGTCTGCAAGCATGATCCCTTTCAAAGCTCTTATAAGTTGAATTTCTTCTCATAAGCTCGTCGAAATCCACCTTGTGTCCGTCAAAATCGGGGCCGTCGACGCAGGCGTACTTTATCTTTCCGTCCACGGTAACTCGGCAGCCGCCGCACATTCCCGTGCCGTCTACCATTATAGGATTGAGCGAAACGAGAGTTTTTATTCCGTAAGGCTCTGTGGTTTTGCTGACAAATTTCATCATCGGAACGGGTCCTATAGCGATGACCTCGTCGAACTGCGCGCCGTTTTCGATAAGCTCCTTGAGCTTGTCGGTGACGAAGCCGTGATAGCCCGCCGAGCCGTCGTCGGTGCAAAGATGAAATCTTGCCGATACCGCCTTCATCTCCTCCTCAAGGATAACGATATCCTTGCTTCTGAAGCCCGCGATAACGTCGACCTCAACGCCCGCGTTAAAAAGAGCCTTCGCCTGCGGATAAGCGATAGCGCAGCCGACTCCGCCGCCTACTACTGCCACGCGCTTTACCTCGCCGTACTCGGTAGCCGTTCCGAGAGGACCTACCACGTCGAGTATGCCGTCGCCCTCCTCGAGCTGAGCGAGAGCCTTGGTCGAACCGCCGATAGTCTGAAAAATTATCGTGATGCTCCCCTTCTCGCTGTCGTGGTCTGCGATAGTGAGGGGAACTCTTTCGCCGTATTCGTCCACACGGTAAATGATAAACTGACCCGCCTTAGCCTTGCGCGCTATGAACGGAGCTTCTATCTCCATAAGCACAATGGAATCGTTAAGGCGTTTTTTTCTTAATATCTTATACAATTTCCATTCCCTCCGGTCAATATTTTATTCAAAAAGTTTGTGCCTTAATAGTCTACATCTTAAAATTATACCACATTTATAACTTTTTTTCAAGTACCCGAAGCCTTTATTGCATACGAATTAATTATTTTTTAATAATTTAGTGCATTTATAGCCGCTTCCACGGCAATTTTTTCCGTTTCGAGCCGCTGTTCATCGTTTTCAAAAAGCGTCCGATACCCGTAAAGCGCAAATCCGCCGCAGTTGTTTTCAAGCGCATCGCTCACCTGTCTTGCGATAACGCCGCTGTCGTTTTCCAGCTCGCCGCCGTCCGCTATCTTGTAAGCCCCTATCCCGCAGACCAGCTTTTTATCCCCGTTCACCATGCTTTTCCAGCGTTCAAGGGTCTCGGCGAACGGACAGACCGGGTCGTCGTAGCCGAAATATATCTGCGGCACGATGTAATCGAGATACCCCTCCTCCGAGCACCATTTTTCCACATCGGCATACAAAATATCGTAATTGTTCCGAACGTTTCCCTGCGGCGAAACGCCGAAAAGTATACGCTCATCGGTATTTTTTACCGCCGAATAAATTTGCCGCACCATCTGCGAACAATTCTCCCTGCGCCAGCCCTCAAGCGAAAGTCCCCCGGTGTAAGCCGCAAAGCTGTCCGAATCAAAATCATCGTTTTCCGCGTTCGGATAAAAATAATCGTCGATATGTATCCCGTCCACATCGTAATTTAACGCTATCTCCTCCGCTCCCTTTGCGATAAGCTCTCTGCATTCGGCGTTTGCCGGGTCGAGCCAGTATCTTCCGTCGCTTGCTTTTATAAAATATTTTTCACTGTCCTCATAAAACATATCCCCTATCGCCGTACCCGCCATTTTCTCCATTTGCCCGCCGCTGCAGCAGCGCATGGGATTTATCCACGCATGGAGCGATATCCCGCGGTCGTGTGCGAGCCTTACCGCTATAGCGAGCGGGTCGAAAAGCAGACCGCCGCCGGGAGACTGGATAAGCTCGTTTTTTGCAAAAAGCTTAGAATCATAGTACGCGTCTCCGAACGCTCTTGCGTGAAAATAGACCGTGTTGCACCCCAGAGCCGCTATCCTGTCAAGCTCTTTGGCAAACGATAGCGAAAATTCCTTTTCGCCGCTGCCAAGCATATCGGCAAGCTCTATATAAGACACCCAGACCGATTTTTGAATGTCAAAATTCAGCGGAGAATATTCCTTGGCATTTTCCGAAATGTTTTCTTCTTCAACGTTTTCCTGCGTATTTTTTACTATCTCTATCGGTATCGGAGAAGTGCGCTTTAATTTTTCGCCGTCAACTCTCACCTCCGTGCCCTCCGCCGCCGTACAGCCGCTTAAAATAAGCATTGATAAAATTACAGCTATGATCCTTTTCATAATTACAAGGCCTGTCCTTTCCTTTAAAAAAATTCAAGCTCTATAATTATATTTGCGCCCGCTCAAAAAAATTCCGCACCGCCTATATTTCCTTTCGGCAGTGCGGATAATATTTTACGGGATAAGTCTGTTTATATCTCTCGGGAACATCGAGGTCTCGCGGATATTTGATTTTCCGATAAGCTTCATCAGAAGTCTTTCAAGACCTATTCCGAGACCGCCGTGAGGCGGCAGACCGTACCTGTGCGCGTCCAGATAGCTCTTAAAGTCCTCCGGGTCGAGACCCTGCGCTTTGAGCTTCGCCACCTGCTCGTCATAGTCGTGTATACGCTGACCGCCGGAGGTTATCTCCAGTCCACGGAAAAGCAGGTCGAATTTGTACGCTTCCTTGGGATCCTCGCGGCTGTTCATCGCATAGAAGGGCGGCTTCGAGGACGGAAAATGCGTTACGAAGATAAAATCGCTGTCGTATTTTTCCTTAGCCATTTTGCAAAGCTCCACCTCGTCCTCGGGGTCGAGATCGAATTTCTTGCCGGCGGAATTGTCTCCTCTGAGCATTTTTACAGCGTCGATGAATTTTATAGACGGTATCTCGGTTATCACCGGTATCTCGGCTTCGAGAAGCTTTATCTCATAGGCGTAATTTTCCTTGATATAGCTCATTATGAATTTGAGCATAGCCGTTTCCATCGCCATAACGTCATACATACTGTCGATATATCCCATTTCAAAATCGAGACCGATGTACTCGTTTATATGGCGCGAGGTCGCGTGCTTTTCGGCGCGGTAGACCGGGGCTATCTCGTAAACTCTGTTGAAAATTCCGACGCAAGCCTGCTTATAAAACTGCGGTGACTGGTTCAAAAATGCGTTTTTGTGGAAGTAGTCGAGGCGGAAAATATTCGCGCCGCCCTCCGCGCCCTGCGCTACTATCTTGGGGGTGTGTATCTCGGTGAAATTATTCTGCTTCATGAAGATGTGCATTCCGTGGACAATACCCTCCTGAAGCTTGAATATCGCGCGTTCGTAGGGATTTCTGAGCGCGGCGACGCGGTTGTCGAGCTTTGTGTCTATCGTGCAGTTTAGCCTGCCCTGTGAAATTTTAAGCGGCATTTCGCTCTTCGGCGCGCTTATAAAGCGTATATCCGAAAGCTCTATCTCGATGCCGTTTATATCTCTGTCGTTCTGACGTACCGTTCCCCTTATCCAGACAAAGCAGCCCTCGCGCAGACCGCGTATGCTGTCCCTGCAGCTGTCGGCCGAATAAACCGTCTGTATCGCGCAGAACGCCGTTCTTACAACGATAAAGGTAACTCCCGACATTTTTCTTATTTTGTGTACGCAGGCTTTGAACTCGACTGTCTTGCCGATGCTTGAAAGCGCGTCTGTCAGTGTAAATTCTCCGAGAAGCCTGTCGGTCGATACCATCAGCATTTTTCCGTCGGGCGAATCGGCGGGAGTATACCTGTTCTCGGGAACATAGGGCGTTAATTCCGCAGTGTCGTAGGCGTTTTCCTCCTGCTCGTGATGCTCCTCCTCTTTTTCCGAAAGCGAGAACGCCGCAAGCTTTTCTTCAAGCGTCTGCTTTATTATCTTGGGCGTAGCCGCGCCCTTTAACGCCTTGGTGCACTGACCCATGATAAAGCCGAACACCTTTTTCTCGCCGGAAGCGTACTGCTTTACCTGCGCTTCGTTTTCCTTGAGTATCCTGTCTATCTCACTGCTTACCTTGTCCATATCGACGGTTATGATATAACCCGCCGCTTTGGAAAGCTCCTCGGGATCGCCGCCGTTTTCCGCCATTGTGCGGAATACCGCCTTTGCATCGTTTTTAGATATCTTCTCCGTCTCGGCAAGCTCGACAAGCCTTGCAAGCTCCGCGGGGGTAAATTTAAGCGCGTTAAGGTCTATCTCGCCTAAGTTTATTCTTCTCATAAATTCGGTGAGAATAAACGAAGCGATCGCGCCCGGCGCGCTGAACACCTTGACCGCCTCGTCGAAGAAATCGGAGATAGCCTTTGAATTTACAAGTATCTTAGCGTCCTTTTCGCTCAGCTTGAATTGCGTCATATATCTTTCGAGCCTTGCTTCGGGCATTTCCGGCAGCTTTGCGCGTATCTCACTAAGCTGTTCGTCGGTGAAGTTTACCTGTAAAATATCCGGCTCGGGGAAATAGCGGTAATCGTGGGCGTTTTCCTTGCTTCTCATTGATTTCGTCGTATCGCGGTTGGCGTCGTAACGCCTTGTTTCCTGGATAACTCTTTTTCCCGCTTCAAGCAGCAGAGCCTGTCTGCGTTCCTCGTATTTTATCGCGCGTCCGACAGATTTTATCGAGTTGATGTTCTTTATCTCCGCGCGGGTACCGAATTCGGTGTCGGTGGGCTTCATTATCGAGATGTTTACGTCGCATCTTAACGAGCCCTGTTCCATTTTACAGTCGCACACTCCCGCGTACTGCAAAAGCAATGATATCTGCTCTACGAACGCCATAGCCTCCTCTGCGGAGGAAATATCCGGCTCGGTAACTATTTCGATAAGCGGTATGCCGCAGCGGTTATAGTCCGCGAGCGAAACGCCGTTGTAATCGTCGTGCACCAGCTTGCCCGCGTCCTCTTCAAGATGTATGCGGTTTATGCGGATATTTTTCTTTACCCCGCCGACCTCTATCGGCACAGAGCCTTCATAGCAGAGCGGTCTCTGAAGCTGCGAGATCTGATATGCCTTCGGCAGGTCGGGAT
>CANQCJ010000098.1 GCA_947589205.1 uncultured Ruminococcus sp.
GCGTCTTTTGAACCTGAATATAACCGACAGCGAGGTCTACGTCGATTACACCAAAAACAAGGTCATCGTTTCCTTCCCGTGGAAGTCGGGCGAGAGCGATTTCGACCCCGAGGCGGCGGTGGACGAGCTTGGCGAAACGGCGATACTGTCTTTCGTAAAGGGCTCCGAGCAGACAGGCGAGCAGGTAATGACCGGCGAGAGCGTTACCCGCGCTCAGGCTGTGCCGGATAACAGCAACGATACGGGCGAGCTGCATTATGTGGTAGCTCTCGAGCTGGATAAGACGGGTACGGACGCGTTCGCTGCGGCGACGACCGAGCTTGCGGCTTCAAGCGGTTCTATATCTATCTGGATGGACGACACCCGCATTTCCGACGCGACCGTAAACAGCCCGATAACAGGCGGAAGCTGCCAGATCGAGGGCAATGTCAGCTATGACGAGGCTAACGACCTTGCGAACAAGATAAACGCGGGCTCGCTGCCCTTTAAGCTCGTTGCGACGAGCACCAATATAATCAACCCGACGCTCGGCTCGGGCGCGCTGAAAGCCATGCTCTATGCGGGAATAATCGCGTTCGTGTTCGTAATGCTTTACTTGATAATAACCTACCGTCTGCCCGGCTTTGTCGCGTCCATCGCGCTTATCGGACAGGTAGTCGGCACGATAGCGTGCGTTTCGGGCTTCTTCAAGAGCTTTGAGAGCTTCACGCTGACTATCCCGGGTATCGCGGGTATCATACTTTCGATAGGTATGGGCGTCGACGCGAACATAATCGTGGCTGAGCGCATAAAGGAGGAGCTTCGTCTCGGCAAGACGCTGACCGGAGCTGTCGAGCAGGGCTACAAGAGAGCGTGGAGCGCGGTGTTCGACTCTAACATCACCGTTATCTTTGTCGCTATAATCTTAATGGGCTCGTTCGGCTCGACCGACAGCATTTTCGGCTATCTGTTAAAGCCGTTCTTCTCGATGTTCGGCGCGTCGATGGCGGGTACTATCTACTCGCTCGGCTACACGCTGATGATAGGTATAATCACAAACTTCATCTTCGGTATCTTCTGCTCGCGCCTCATGCTCGAATCGCTCTCGAAATTCAAGGCGTTCAGAAAGAAGTCGCTCTACGGCGTAAAGGAAGAGATAGACAAAACACCGGTGCTCGAAAAGAAGCGTTACAACGTCACCGGAAAATGCAAAATATTCTATACGGTCTCTTCGCTGCTCGTCGCACTGTTCATCGTGCTGACGGTAATCGGCTTGCCGAAGATAGCGATAGAGTTTAAAGGCGGTACGTTTATTTCCTACACCTTTGACGGCAGCATCGACACCGCCAAGGTAGAGGACGTTGTGCGCGAGGTCTCCGGCAGGGAATGCACCGCGACAACAGGTGAGGATTTCTCGAGCGGCAAGACCACGCTGCAGCTTTCCTTCTCCTCTAAGGAGGGTATCGACGACGCGACGCAGGAGGCGTTAAAGACCGAGCTGGAGACGACCTTTGCCGAAAACAACATCGAAACGCTTGAATCGACAAACGTTTCCCCGACAAACGGCAAGACCTTCTTCGGAAAATGCTTAGTTGCTCTGCTCATCGCGGTAGTCGTAATGGTTATCTACATCGGATTGAGATTCCGCAACATCGGCGGCGTTTCCGCAGGCTCGTTCGCGGTCGTTGCACTGCTGCACGATATGGCGATGGTATACGGCGCGTTCGTACTGTTGGGCTTTGACATAAACTCCAACTTTGTCGCGGTTTTGCTCACGATAATGGGCTACTCGATAAACTCGACGATAATCATATACGACAGAATAAGAGAAAACAAACGCCTTTACGGCAGAAAGCTGAACGACCAGGACCTGACGAACCTGTCTATAACCCAGACTATCGCCAGAAATATCCACACCAACGTAACGACTATCGCCGTTATGGTAATAGTCAGTGTTGTCTGCTCGCTGCGCGGAGTTACTTCGATACTCAGCTTCTCTATCCCGCTCATCGTCGGAATGCTCTCGGGCGTTTACACCTCAATGTGCCTTGCTCCGTCGCTTTGGGTAAGCTGGCAGAAGCACGTTGAAAAGAAGCACCCCGAACGCCGCAGAAGCAACATGGGCGGCAAGAAAAAGAAACCGGCTCATAAAGATACCGGCTACGGCTACGGCGCACAGGTCTAGGGTTTTTAGATTTGCATATGCAAATCTAAAAACTGAAGTTTCAAGCTGCGCTTGAAACGTTCCTCCCGCCAACATTCTTGTTTCGATTTATCTAATAAAAAATACAGCAGACCGTTTTTCACGCGGTCTGCTTTTTTGTGACTATTTTACCGTTTCAACTCTCATCATGTTGGTGTTGCCGCTTACGCCGAGCGGTACGCCCGCGGTCACGACAACGAGGTCGCCCTGCTTGATTATGCCCATTTCAAGCGATTTAGCGATCGCCGTGTCGATGAGGCGGTCGGTGTCGGACTGCTCCTCGACGATCTCGGGGATAAGCCCCCACGACATATTCATCTGCCGCGCGGTCACCTCGTTGGTGGTCAGCGCGACTATCGGGCACTCGGGACGGAATTTCGACAGCCTGCGGGCGGTCGCGCCGCCTTTTGTTACGGTGATTATCGCGGTGGCGTTAAGGTCGTGCGCGGTGGTCACGGTCGCGTGAGCTATCGCTTCGGTAACGCCCGGCTCGATATCGTCTCCGCGCAGCTCGAAATTCTTTTTGTAGTTTATGTTGGTCTCGGTCGTTAGCGCGATCTTCGCCATCGTCCTTACCGCGTCGACCGGGAAATGACCCGCGGCGGTCTCGCCCGAGAGCATTATCGCCGAAGTGCCGTCATAGATAGCGTTCGCAACGTCGGTGATCTCCGCACGGGTAGGACGGGGATTGAGTATCATGGATTCGAGCATCTGCGTCGCGGTGATGACCTGCTTGCCGGCGTTGTACGCCTTGTGGATAAGCTCCTTTTGAAGCGCGGGTATCTGCTCGAAGGGTATCTCGACGCCCATATCGCCGCGCGCTACCATGATGCCGTCAGCCGCTTCAAGTATCTCGTCGATGTTTTCAACGCCGTCGCTGTTTTCGATCTTCGCGATTATCCGCACATTGTACCAGCCGAGCGCCTGCGTGAATTTCCTCAGATAGATAACGTCCGCGCCGGAGCGCACAAACGATGCGGCGATAAAGTCAAACCCCATTTTCGCGCCGAACTGCAAATCGTTCATATCCGCGTCGGAAATGTACGGCATCGAAAGCTTCACGCCCGGAACGTTTATTCCCTTGTGATCCTTTATCTCGCCGCCGTGTACGACGCGGCAGAGTATATCGGTCTTGGCAACACTTTCAACTACCATTTCGATAAGTCCGTCGTTTATTAGTATGCGCGTGCCCGCCGAAACGTCCTGCGGAAGCTTGTCGAAGCTCACCGAGCATATCTCCTCCGTGCCGATAACGTCGCGCGTAGTCAGCGTGAACGGTGCGCCGTCAGGCACGTTTACAACGCCGTTTTCAAAGGTTTTAAGGCGTATCTCGGGACCCTTGGTGTCGAGCATGGTGGCGACGTGAAGTCCTAATTCGGCGGCTATCCTGCGGATAGTTTTAAAACGCTTTTCGTCCGTTTCGTAGTTGCAGTGTGAAAAATTGAACCGCGCGACGTTCATGCCCGCAAGCATAAGCTCCCGCAGTGTCTCCTCGCTCTCGGTAGCAGGACCTACCGTGCAGACTATTTTGGTTTTCCTCAAAGCTATCATTCCTTTCGCCCGCAAAAAAAGCGGTGATGTTTTTTTATATTATAACATAATTTCCCCCTCGCCGTCAATAGCTTTTTGGAAATTATGCCGAAAATTTAAAACGGCGTATAAAATGCTTATGACCATGCAATAATTAAATAAAAAAATTTGTGACAGGTACTTGAAAAGTGTGTGTGTTTATGCTATAATTAAATTTGCGGCAGAAAACTGCCAAAATATACAGAAAAATAAGGAAGTTAAAAGACAATGAAGCTGTATCAGATGGGGCTTATCGCCTTGGGAAAGGCGCTCAACGCGCTCTGCCGCCTGTCGGGGCACGACGCGGGGAATTTTCCGGGGCTGGTACTCTGGAGCATAGACAAAAATTACCTAAAATGCTTTAGCGTTGACTGCCCGATAATCGCCGTGACCGGCACGAACGGCAAGACCTCGGTGACCAATTACCTCAGCCGTATTTTTTCGATGAGCGGCAAAAAAATAATAACCAACTCTCAGGGCAACAACCTCGATACCGGTATCGGCTCGCTGCTGCTCAAAAGCTGCGATATGCGCGGGCGCGTTCACGCGGATTATCTCATTTTAGAGGTCGACGAATCGCACGTTCCGCAGGTCTTTAAGCATTTAAAGCTCGACACCCTTGTTTCGCTCGACTTTTTCCGCGACCAGCTCGACAGAAACGGCGAGGTGGAAACACTTATTTTAAAGGTGCAGAATTTTCTGAAAAATAATGTCAACAATAACGTCCTCAACGCCGACGATCCGAACGTTGTGCGGCTTTGTCCGAAGGGCAAAAACGCGCATTATTTCAGCGTGGAAAAATACGACGGCGCGACAGACGAGCTTTACGAAGCGGGCGAGGGCAAATTCTGCCCGTTCTGCGCCCACAGGCTCGAATACGACTATTACCAGTATTCCCACATCGGACGATTCAAGTGCCCCAACTGCGGCTACGGCGATGTTGACCCCGAGGTGCAGATAACCTCGCTCGATTTTGAAAATAACAAATTCAAGATAAACGGCGAGACGTTCTCGTCAAAATTCATGGGCATCTACCATCTCTACAACCTCGCGGCGGTCTACACGACGGCGAAGCTCTATGACATCGACAGCAAATATATCAAAAAAGCGTTCGCGACATTCGCGGTAAATAACGGCAGAATGGAGCTGTTCAGGCTTAACGGCGCGGAGCTTATGTTGAATCTTGCCAAAAACCCGGTCGGCGCGAACATGACGCTGCGTCTGCTCAACCGCGAAAAGGGCGAAAAAGAGCTTCTGTTCGTGCTTAACGACAACGTGGCGGACGGGCTGGACGTTTCTTGGATATGGGATATAAATTTCAGCGTTTTCAATAACGTGACAAAGGTCGTTACGAGCGGCACGCGGGCTTATGATATCGCTTTAAGGATAAAATATTCGGGCTTTGACGAAGGGAAGATAAAGCCGATACCCGATCTGAACAAAGCCGCCGCCGAGATACTTTCCACGCCCGGAAAGAAATTCGCGATAGCCAACTACACGGCGGTGCAGCCGACGCGCAGGGCTTTAAAGGCGCAGATACAGCGAGGTGAGCGCAAATGAAAAACAAGCTCAGACTTTTGCATATGTACCCCGGCGTGCTCGATCTTTACGGCGACAGCGGCAACGTCGAGGCGTTAAAATACCGCTGCGCGAAGCGCGGGATAGCTCTCGAGGTGAACGCCCACGAGTTGGGCGACAGCAGCGAGAGGCTGATAGAGAACGCCGATATTATCTATCTGGGCGGCGGTGCGGACTACGAACAGCAGCAGCTTGCGGACGATCTGACGAGCATGAAGGGCGCGATAGCTGCCGCCTATGAGCGCGGAGCGTTCCTGCTGATGATCTGCGGCGGCTACCAGCTTCTGGGGCAGTATTACAAGGATTCAAACGGCAAAAGGATCCCGGGTCTGGGGCTTTTTGACTATTACACCGCAGCCTCCGACAAGACCGACAGGTGTATCGGGAACATTGTCGTTGAAACGGAGCTTGACGGCGAAAAATACAAGGTCATAGGCTTTGAGAACCACGGCGGTCAGACTTACGGAGTTAAAACGCCGTTCGGCAGGACGCTTTGCGGCAGCGGAAACACGCGCGGCGGCGAGTACGAGGGTTTTATGGAAAGCGGCAAAACAAACGTGCTGTGCACCTACCTCCACGGTCCGCTGCTGTCGAAAAACCCCAAGCTCACCGACTATATAATAGCAAAATGCGCGGGAGCGGAGAGCTTAAAAAAGCTCGATGATTCGCTTGAAGAAAAATGCCGCGCCGTGCTGCTAAAGCGTCTGTTGAACGAATAGAAATTTTTTCACTGCCGTTTTTTAAAGCGGCGGTGAATTTTTTTGCTTTTAGGGCAAATACTAAGAGCATAAATTTTTTTAAAAGGAGAGAAAATTTTATGCTTAATAAAAACAATTACTCGAGCGAAAACGACCTGCCCCTCGGTATCTCGATGGCTCTCGGTCAGAACCCGCTTATTTTCGGTATGTTCGATTCGCTGACCCCCGCGCAGCGCGAAAGCTTTGTTTCAAGCGCGAAATACGACGAGCACACAAAAGCCAAAAGCTATCCGAACGGCGTGCCGATGGTCTACGACGAGCCGATAGAGCGCAGACGGTTCGAGTGAGCTTTTTGGGCAAAATAAACAAGTTGGCGGGGTAAACTTACAATAAAATTTATATCGGGATATGTTGAAATTTTTACAAAAATATAGTACAATAATATTAGATTGTTTTTTAAAAATTGACTAACGCAATTTTTAAAAAAGGCGTAAAGGAGCAAAGGGCGGCTGTTATGGACTGCGTTAAGAGGATCGCTTCATATGTAGGCTTCAAGACGTTTTCCGATAAAAGGAAAATGCCCTGTCCTTTTCGCGCACTTTTTGCAGCAGCCTGAAAACTGCTGTTTTTTATTGTATGGAGGTTTTTGATATGAAAAGGGTCGCAGTTATAATGGGCTCGGACAGCGATTTTGACGTCGTTAAAAACGCGCTGACAGAGCTGAAAAAATACGGCGTCGAGTTTGTCTGCCGCGTAATGAGCGCGCACAGAACGCCAAGCGAGGCTGCCGAATTTGCCAAAAACGCCAAGGCGGACGGCTTTGGGGTGATAATATGCGCCGCGGGAATGGCGGCTCACCTTGCGGGAGTTATCGCGGGCAACACCACGCTCCCGGTAATAGGCATACCGATAAGGTCGGCGTTTGACGGTCTCGACGCGCTTTTGGCGACCGTTCAGATGCCCTCGGGCATACCGGTGGCGACCGTTGCCGTAAACGGCGCGAAAAACGCCGCGATACTCGCAGTACAAATGTTAGCACTTTCCGATGAAACGCTTGCGGCTAAGCTCGAAGCGGAAAAGCAGGCTATGGTAAACGGCGTTATGGAAAAGGACAGAGCCTTGCAGGAAAAAATTTCAGCACTTTAAACAGGAGGAATAAAAAATGGAAAACATAGTTAAAGGCGAACAGCTTTACGAGGGAAAGGCAAAAAAGGTCTTTGCGACAAACGACCCGGATCTTGTCATTGTCGATTACAAGGACGACGCGACCGCGTTCAACGGCGAGAAAAAGGGCACGATAACCGGCAAGGGCGTTATCAACAACAAAATGACTAACTTTATGTTTAAGCTGCTCGAAAAGGAGGGTGTTCCGACGCACCTTGTCGAAGAGATAAGCGACAGAGAAACTATCGTTAAAAAGGTCGAGATAGTGCCGCTCGAGGTAATTGTCAGAAACGTTGCGGCAGGTTCCTTTTCCAAAAAGTTAGGCATTGTTCATAAACGATTATTACGCGCTCGGTCTCGGACTTGCGACCGAGGAGGAGATAGCGGATATTTCAAAATACGCCTTTAAGGTAAACGAGTTCATGCTCAAATTCTTTAAGGAAATGAACATAGACCTGATAGATTTCAAGATAGAGTTCGGACGCTTCCACGGAAAAATACTGCTCGCCGACGAGATCTCGCCCGACACCTGCCGCTTCTGGGACAGCACGACCCACGAAAAGCTCGACAAGG
>CANQCJ010000099.1 GCA_947589205.1 uncultured Ruminococcus sp.
AAGAGCCGGGTCTGGGGGTCTCCTATAATGAAGCGCTTAACAGGATATTCGTCAGACTTATGGGAGAGGTGCAGCTTGAAATATTAACAGATATCGTCAGAGAGCGCAGCGGCGTTGAGATATCCTTCGGACAGGGCAGAGCGGCATATAAGGAAACGATAGTCTCCCCGGTCGAGGGAATAGGGCATTACGAACCGCTGCGGCATTACGCCGAGGTGCATCTTCTGCTCGAGCCGCTAAAGCGCGGAGAGGGACTAAAATTTGAGACCGTATGCAGCGGAGACGATCTCGATCTGAGCTATCAGCGGCTGATCCTTACTCACCTTAAGGAAAAGACCCATCTCGGCGTGCTTACGGGTTCGCCGATAACCGATATGAGGATAACGCTTTGCTCCGGCAGGGCGCATATAAAGCATACCGAGGGCGGCGATTTCCGTCAGGCGGTGTACCGCGCGGTGCGGCAGGGATTAAGAAGCGCGCAGAGCGTGCTGTTAGAGCCGATATACGATTATACGATAATTCTTCCGACAGAGCAGTCGGGGAGAGCCATAAGCGATATCCGGCGCATGAACGGCAGCTTTTTGCCGCCCGAAACGCAGGGCGAAAATTCGATCATAAAGGGCCGCTGTCCCGCCGCGAAAATGGAGGGCTATCAGCGCGAGCTAAGCTCTTATACGGCAGGGCGCGGCAGACTGTTCCGAGCTTTCGGCGGATATGACGAATGCGCCGACACCGAAAAAATTATTGAAGAGACAGGCTACGACTGCGACGGAGATCTTGAAAACAGCGCGGATTCTATATTCTGCTCTCACGGAGCGGGCTTTAACGTCCGCTGGGATAGGGTGCGCGAATATATGCACCTGCCGTCAATAATAAAGCTCGGGCGGGAGAACGAGGAAATAAAACCGCAGAAATTTGAAAAAACCTATTCGCAGATAAAAGCCGAGGACAAGGAGCTTGAGGAAATATTCGAGCGCACCTACGGCTCGTTAAAGCGCGACAAGCGTCAGGCGTTCAAGCCGGTAAAAAAGAAAGAGATCGTTTACAAAGCAAAGCCGTATGTAAGACCCGACAAGGAATATCTTCTTGTCGACGGATACAATATAATTTTCGCCTGGGACGAGCTGAAAAAATTAGCCGCCGAGAGCATAGACGCGGCAAGGGGCAGGCTTATCCATATTTTAAGCAATTATCAGGGATATAAAAAATGCGAGCTTATAATAGTTTTCGATGCCTACAGGGTCAAGGGAAGCAGCAGAGAGATCGAAAAAAACGGCGGGGTGAGCGTTATATACACCAAGGAACGCGAAACCGCCGACAGCTTTATCGAAAGGACCGCGAGGGGGATAGCGAGAAAGGAAAACGCCCGCGTAAGAGTGGCTACCTCCGACGGCTTGGAGCAGATAATAATTTTAGGCGGCGGAGCACTGAGGATCTCGGCGAATGAGCTTTATGAAGAGGTAAAAAACGCCGAAAAAGCGATAAGGGAATATATTGAAAAAAACAGAACATGAGAGGGGAGCTTTTATGTCGATAATCAGAGCCGCTCAGGCGGTAGAAAATGTAGACGGCACAACGATGCTGATACTGATACTGCGGACGGTCGTGCTTTTTGCCGGAGTGTTTCTTTTGTATTTCGGACTGCGCTGTCTTTGGGAGATACGTCCTGTCAGAAAAAAGAAATACAGCCGCATCGTTCGGGCAAGGGTGATAGAGATAATAGAGGAACACCGTTCCGCAACGCTCAACGTTTATATCACGCCGAGGTTTGAATTTTTTAACGATGAGGGAAAGCGCGAGGAATTTATGCCGCCCAAAGCGGTACATCCGTGCAGGTTAAAATTTGAAGACGAGGTAAAGCTCTGCATAACGCCGGACAGGAAATTCCGCGCTATCAGAAGCAAGATAAAATTAAAGGCTTCTCTTATATACTTTTTTATAGGAGCTTTGCTTATCTTAACGCAGACGTTTTGATTTTTTATAGGAGAGATAAAACGCTATGAACGATCCTTTAAGTGAAATTATCGAGCGGCAAAAGCAAAAACGCCGAGCCGAGCTTCACGCGCTTGACGGCTGCAGGGAGGATATGTCCGATGTGAAATTTTCCCTTGAGCCGCCTAAGGGCACGGCAAAGGCGGTATTGGCGCTCTTGGGCTTGACAGCTCTTTTGGTATTGATATTTTTTATAAAAAGACTGCCCTCGAGGTCGGTAGGTATAGGCTCGGGCAAAGCGGGACCCATGCTTGCGCTTATCGCCGTTATGGCGGCGGCGATATTACTAATGATATTTTTTGACAGCAAAAAAGCGCGCCTCAGCGTCGAGGGGAAAATCATTTATTATAAGGATAAGGCTTTTCGTGCGAAGGATATTTCGCTTGTAAAAATAGACAAAGCCGGATATATAAAAATTTTTTCGGGAAACGATATCGTGTTAAAGGCTTCTTATGCGGACGAAAACAGCGAAAAGCTTATAGCGTGGGCAAAAAAATGCGGAATAGCGTTAAGCGATGAGCGCACGCCGTTTGAAGAGCTTTACGGAGAGCCGCTCGATCCGGAAGCGGAAAAGACCGACAGAGCCGTGCAAATTATTAAAAAATATCGAAGCTGAAAAAAATAACGGGAAGGGTATTGATTTTTGCAAAAAAAAACGTTATAATAAGAACTGTATTGTATCCGTTTAACGGAACGATAACATTATTTTATAAGGAGAAATGTTTGCTATGAAAAACACCGCTGCAACGATCATCGGGCAGAAGCAATCGGGAGAAAAAATAACGATGCTTACCGCCTACGATTACACGACAGCCTGTATCGCCGACGGCTGCGGGATAAATTCTATCCTCGTCGGCGATTCGCTCGGAATGGTCATGTTGGGCTATGACACAACGCTTCCGGTCACTATGGAGGATATGCTCCATCACACAAAAGCCGTTTCAAGGGGCGCGAAGAACGCCTTCGTGGTCGCCGATATGCCGTTTATGTCTTATCAGACGAGCGTTTATGACGCGGTAACGAACGCGGGCAGACTTATAAAGGAGGGCGGCGCGCAGGCTGTAAAGCTTGAAGGCGGAGCGGAGGTCTGCGAGCAGATAAAGGCTATCGTCGATTCGTCCATACCGGTGGTAGGTCACCTCGGTCTTACGCCGCAGTCGGTAAACGCCTTCGGCGGCTTCAAGGTACAGGGAAAGGATTACGAACGTGCAAAGCGGCTTATCGAGGACGCGCTTAAAATACAGCGGGCGGGAGCCTGCGCGGTCGTGCTCGAATGTATACCGGCTGAGCTTGCGGCTATAATAACCGAACAGCTTATGATACCTACTATAGGCATCGGCGCGGGAGCGCATTGCGACGGACAGGTGCTCGTTTATCAGGATATGCTGGGACTTACGCAGGGTCATACGCCGAAATTCGCTAAACAGTTTGCGGACGTCGGCGCGCTTATGAGGCAGGGTATCGCAGAATACATCGAGCAGACGAGGGCTTCGGCTTTTCCGGCTGAAGAGCATACCTACAGCAGCGATATGCAGGTTATAGAAAGACTTAAAAAGGAGTTGTCGGCAAGGTGATAAAAATAATAAAGACCGTCGCGCAGATGCGTGAGATAATAAAGGAATGGCGCAGGGAGGGTCAAACGATCGGACTTGTGCCCACTATGGGATATCTTCACGAGGGTCATGCGAGCCTGATAGACGCTTCCAAAAGAGACAACGGCCGCACGGTCGTCTCGGATTTTGTAAATCCCATACAATTCGGACCTACCGAGGATCTTGAAAGCTATCCGAGGGATATGGACAGAGACAGCGCGCTCGCCGAAGAGCACGGCGCGGACGTTATTTTCGCGCCGCAGGCGGAGGAGATGTACCGCCCGGGATTTTCCAGCTTTGTGGATATGACCGTCCTCACGCAGGAGCTTTGCGGACTTAGCCGTCCTACTCATTTTCGCGGAGTATGCACGGTAGTCAGCAAGCTTTTCAATATCGTCACCCCCGACAGGGCGTATTTCGGCAAAAAGGACGCCCAGCAGCTTGCTGTAATAAAGCATATGGTGAGCGATCTTAACATGGATATAGAAATTATCGGCTGCCCGATAGTAAGAGAATCCGACGGTCTTGCAAAAAGCTCTCGCAATACCTATCTTAACGGCGAGGAAAGACAGGCGGCATTAGCGCTTTCAAAAGCCGTAGGCTTAGGCTCGGATATGGTCTCAAAGGGTGAGACGAGCTGTAAAAAAATAATAGAAGCGATGAAGGAGCTTATAGAAGCCGAGCCGCTTGCGCGGATAGATTATGTAAAGATAGTCGATGAAGCCGATATGCAGCAGATAGAAACGATAGATCGTCCCGCGCTCTGCGCGATGGCGGTATATATTGGTAAAACAAGGCTTATCGACAATTTCTTCACCTCCGACGTAAAAGGAGCGCAAAAATGACTATATCGTTACTGAAAAGCAAGATACACCGCGCGGTGATAACGCAGGCGGAGCTTAATTATATAGGAAGCGTTACCATTGACGAGGAGCTTATGGACGAAGCGGGTCTTGTCGAATATGAGCGCGTTCATATCGTAAATATCAACAGCGGCAGCCGTATAGAGACCTACTGCATAGCGGGGGAGCGCGGCAGCGGCGTGATATGCTTAAACGGCGCGGCGGCGCGTTCCGGACAGCGCGGAGACCTTGTTATAATAATGTCCTACGCCGATATGACCCCGCAGGAGGCGTCGAGCCATTCGCCGAGGGTCGTGTTCGTCGATGAAAAAAACCGCGCGGTGAGAACGCTTTCCTATGAAAGGCACGGCAAGCCGGAGGAGCTGCTATGATACTTGCGGTAGATATAGGCAACACCAATATCGTTATCGGCTGCTTTGACGAAAACGAGATACTGTTTGTCGAGCGGCTTTCCACCAACCGCAGCTCCACCGAAATGGAATACACGATAATGATAAAAAACATTCTCGAGCTTAACGGGCTTACCGCCGAGAGCATTTCCGGCGGTATAATCTCTTCGGTCGTGCCGCCGCTTACAAACACCGTTCACGACGCCATGCGGCGTCTCGGCTGCTTACAGATACTCGTGGTAGGTCCGGGAATAAAGACGGGGCTTAAAATAATGCTCGACAATCCGTCCCAGCTCGGCAGCGACAGAGTAGCGGACGCTGTTGCGGCGATAAATTATTATCCCGCTCCGCTGATACTTATAGATATGGGCACGGCAACGACTATCTCGGTCATAGACAGCGACAAAAGCTTCCTCGGGGGAATGATAATCCCCGGTGTGCGCGTTTCGCTCGAATCGCTCTGCGGAAACACCTCGCAGCTTCCGCGCATAAGCCTTACACCGCCGCCGTCCGTTATCGGCACAAACACGATCGACTGCATGAAAAGCGGGATACTTAACGCTACAGCCGCAGGCATAGAGGGCGCGGCGGAGCGTATCGAGGAGGAGCTTGGAAAAAGCTGTACTATCGTCGCGACCGGCGGACTGGCTTCTGCCGTGATACCCTTTTGCCGCCGAAAAATAATAATAGACGATACCCTGCTGTTAAAGGGTCTAAGGATAATTTACGAAAAAAACCACAGATAAACAATAAAGGCGAAGCTTTTAATGCTTCGCCTTGTAAAATTATTTTGTATTTGAAAGATTCCAGCGGAATGTCGAAATACGCTTTGCGCGGGTGTTGTCGATATTCCAGTTGGCAAAGGAAGCGTTGGGGTCGAAGTAGCGGTAGTCGCTCTTGCCCTTCGACTTGTTAAAGGTTACCGCCGCAGGCGAGCTTCTTTGGATCACCGCGCCTATCCTGTGGTGGTCGCGCTCGAAGTCGAGTATCTCCTTAGCCGTAGTCTGTCTCGAATCGCAGATGTTGTAAACGCCCTCGTATCTTCCCGAAGGACCTTCAACTATACCGCTGATAAAGTCGATGTAGTTGTAAAGGCAGCAGAACGAGAAGCCGTATTCGCCCTCTTTAAAGATGTAAGCCACATCGTCCTTTTTGTCGTAAACTCTCTCGCGGAGGTTGTCGGTAAATTCGGCGGTGTAGATGGGGGCAAGGCGCGCGATCACCGGGACAGTATCGCTCTTTTTAAGAGCCTTCATCAGCATCTTTTCGCTTAAAAGCTTCATATCCACATAGTTTGAGCTGCCCTTTTCGGGAGTCGTCTCTCTTATCGGCTCTCTGCCCTTTTGCAGACCGTAGACCTGCGTCGTGCTCGTCAGGATAATGTTCTTTACCCCGCACTTGTCCGCAGTGTCATAAAGAAACTTGTCGAAAAGCTTGCTCTTTTTCATCTCGGCGTCTGTTATCAATGGGTCAAGATCGTTGTCAGCCGTGCAGGCTAAGTGTACGATGGTGTCTATCTGGTTGCTCTGGATAACGTTAATTATCATATCTTTATCCGCAACGTCGCACAGAACAAATGTATAATTCAGGTCGGTCCCGATAAATTCGTTGTTTCTGCCGTCAACGGCAAAAACCTTATGCTTTTTTTTGAGCATTGTTTCGGTAAGCGCGACTCCGATCATGCCGCTTGCTCCGGTGATAAAAACATTTGCCATACCGTTATATACTCCTCTCTGGTCGTGCGGTAGAGAACGTTTTCGTAACATATCAAAATTTAAACGCACTAACCGCATTATAATATCATACAATAATTATAGCACACTTTTTTGATTTTGCAAATAGTTTTTTTAATTTTTCAATAAAAGTTTTAATTTCTTCATAATTTCACTTGCTTAATTTTGTGAAATGTGATAGAATTATATGTATGGGCAATGAATGTATACCCGCATTGTGTGAATATACTGTTAAAATGCCCTGATTTGAAAAATATTTGACAATTAATTAATAAAGGAGATATAAAAATTGGTCTACCAAGATTTGCTGTTCGCATCGGTGATCCTGCCGCTGTCTGTTCTCGCTGTGATGTTTGACCGTTCGGCTGAATATAAAGATCTTATTTTGTGTTTAGTTTCCTTTTTGTTCCTGACATGGGGCGCGCCGCTTCTGAGCGCGCTGGTGTTTGTCTCGGTCATAGCGGACTTTTTCCTCGCTCTCGCCGCAGAGGGCAGTCTTAAACGTTCCAAGTCTTCCGCCGCGGTGTTCGTCGGGGTGGATCTTGTTATGAATTTGTTTTTGTTCCTTGTGCTGACTAAAGGCGGTATATTCCCGCAAGGGAGTGTGCTTAGGATACCGGGTCAGATACTCTCTCAAAGAAAATTTCTTATACCCGCCGCCGCGTTTTATCTTCTGAAGAACTTCAGCTATGTTTATGACGTTTACAGCGGCAGGATAAAAGCCGAGAGAAATATTTTCTGCCTGCTGACCTATTCAATAGCCTACCCGTTCCTACTCGCAGGACCCGTCGTTCGCTACGGCGATATTTCCGAACAGATAAGAAAGCGTTCGGTCACGGCTTCGCTTCTCGACAGAGGGCTAAGCTCCTACGCGCTCGGTCTTGCCAAGACCGTCATCGCAGCGCCGGTATTTGAAAAGCTCTATACCGCCTGTCTTGACGAAAAAAGCGCGCTGTGCGCATGGATAGGCGCGGCGGCGTTTTTGGCTTACGGGTATCTCGCTTTTTCGGGTGTCTCCGATATGGGCGTCGGCATAGCGCAGATGAACGGCTTTGAGGTAGAGAAAAATTATCTGCCGATAAGCTCAAAGCATATGCTGGGCGGTCTTTTAAAATCCTGCAATACGAGCATGACGCAGTTTTTTGAGGATATACGCGCAAATACACGCGCAGCCCTGCCGCTC
>CANQCJ010000100.1 GCA_947589205.1 uncultured Ruminococcus sp.
CTCCGAGGACGTTCGGTTCAGCGAACCCGTCGGCTCGTCGGCAAAAATTATTTTCGGTCCGTTTATCATGCTGCGGCAAATACACGCGCGCTGCAGCTGTCCGCCGGAGACCTCGTTGATATCGTTCCCGGCGATCTCCGCTATGCCTAAACGCTTCATCAGCTCCCGTCCGCGCTCTTCGATCTGTTTTTTGCTTTCCCTGCGTTTTGTCGATCTCACCGCGGGCAGGATCACGTTGTCTAAAACCGATAGATTTTTCATCATGTACATCTGCTGAAAAATAAATCCCATATCCTCAAGACGCATTTTTGCAAGCTCGTTTTCGCGCATTTCGACCATGCTTTTTCCGCAGAAAATTACATCTCCGGCGGTCGTTTTGTCCATTCCCGAAACGGTGTACAAAAGCGTCGATTTTCCCGAACCGGACGGTCCCATTACGCCTATCATTTCACCCTCCTTGACGCTGAAATTTACATTTCTCAGCACGTTATTCTGCCTTTTATTTACGATATATGTTTTGCAAAGATCTCTTACCTCAAGTACATTTTCCATAAAAATTTTCCTCCAAATCATTCAATATTCGCAGTGTCCTGCGCTTTGATCGTTTTTGTATAGACCGCCGTTAAAAACGCGCTGATAACTACTGTTGCCATGATTATTAGCGGGTAGATCACGAACTGCTCGAGAACGTTAAATTGATACTCTATACCCGCCGTTGCGCCCATTGTTGAGAAGATCGGTTCGATAAACAATATCAGCAGCGGCACGCAAAGTCCGGCGGCGACAAGCTGTGCTAAAATGACGGAAACCAAAAATCTTCCGGTGTGCTGCAGCATGATAGAACCGTTTTTAAAGCCTATCGCTTTCATAAGCGCGATCTCCGAGCTTTCCTTTGAAATGAACGAACGCTCCATTAAAACAGCTATCAAAATAATTACAATTAAAGAGATCAGCAGCACAAAATTTCTTACACTCTTGATAGTGTCGGAAACGCCTGTTACAGCATTTATAAATCCGCGTGCATCGTAAATATTTTTTTTGTTGTCAAAAATATCTTTTAATTTTTCTATACGCTCGGAAATTATTTTTTCATTCGGTCCATCGTCAAAATTTATCTGATACGCGACAGCTCCCGTCATCAATTTGTTTGGAATTTTAAATTCGGGAGAAAGTCTGCCTATTGTTCCGGTCTGCATTATGCTTTGAAAAAGTGCTGTAACAATAAATTTTTTATCCTCTCCGTCAATATTTATTATCAATGTATCGCCGATATTTACATCCATTTTTTCGGCTAAAACCTCACTCAATGCGACTTCGTTTTCATATTTCGGCGCACTGCCCTTTGTGTATGTGTAATCGGTCGTTTTTGTGTCCTCGCACCAGACAAATGTCACCTTGTATTTTGTGTCATTTGCCGTGACGGACAGGTTATACCATTCCTCCATGTAAACAGACGCGGGCATATCATTTTGCGCAAGAATATCCGAAATTTCCTTGATAGTTTCTTCGTCATTTTTTGCTCCCGATATGACATCCGTAATTCTTTTTGAATCCATAAAATAAACATCGCTTTTTGTTATTCCGAGCAGCTTAAGCATTTTTTCACTGCCGAGAGTATTCGCCGTAACGGACAAAACCATTACAAAAACCGTGCAAATTGCAAAAATAAATGTTATGACACTAAATTGCTTCGGCTGACTTATCACGTCATTTAACGCAAGAAATGCGGTGCTGTTTAATCTTGTTTTTCCAAGATGCAGAATGCTTTTTTTCCTGAAACGCTCGCCGGTTTGTCCGCTGCGAACAGCATCGATAGGCGACAGCTTTTTGATTTTTCCGGTGCAGCTCCAGCTGAAAAAAAGTATAACAGCGACTACAAAAATGCAGCACAAAATTTCCGTGATCTGCGAATTTTTATTCTCTAATACCATATCATCGCTGACGCTTTTAATAAGCATTTTTCCGAACGGGATATTTAAAAAATATCCGATAAACGCTCCAATAAAAGCTATGAAAAAATATTTTGTCAGATATATCAAGCGAATAGAATTGTTTTTCAGACCTATTGCTTTCATAACACCTATTTCGCGAAATTCCTCCGCAATTGTAAAGCCGATAGTAAAGCGAAGCACCACGAATGAAACTATGATAAGTCCTATGCTTAATATCAAAATTATCACTGCAACGATCATATTCATGAAATAACTCAGCTTGACAGTATCGTTGTCTATCATCAGATAAACATTTTCCGCATCGGAAATTTCCGATTGAAGCGCCTTTAAATTATCCGTTTCAATATAGTAAACACTGCCCGAATTATACTGCCTTGCAAAGTCATCATTTGCAATTTTTTTGAGATCCTCATCACTTACCAGCATTCTCGGATTGCCCATCATTTCCGCGCCTAAAAACGCGTCCTTGAGCACTCCCGCAAATTCAAATTCCATATTTATATCGCCGATCTCCAGTGTAAATTTGTCCCCGACCTGCAAGCCCGATCTGTTTGCTGCCGCTCCGGTAATGTACATTTTTCCGGACTCAACATTTTTGACAGCGTTATTGTTTTTATCAAAAAATTTGAATTTTGAATCGCTCAGCGACTGTAAAATAGAAATGTTTGAATATTCCATCAGCTTTTTGCCGTTACGTTTAAAATTGTCCTCTGTTGTGTAGATCACATCGTCCCTGCGGTAGGACTTAGCATTTTCAGAGCTTTTGAGCAGCTCCTCAACCGAGTCCCTGCCGTCGGTTTTCTGCGACAAAATATAATAGTCCGCCATTCCCGCTTCCTCAAAATAATGGTCAAGCCCTCCGCTGACTGCCGCGATATTATTGACGCTGCTTGCAACGAACATCGCCGAAAGTATCACAAACATCAGCAAAATTATGTTCATCGTCTTTTTTCGTTTCAGATCCTTTCGGATAATTCTCATGTACATTTTGCTGCACTCCTTTCTTTGTTTTTATTATAGCACGAAAATTATTAAAAAGTCCTTAAATCCGAAATTTAAAACAAAAAAGCATGGCGGCTGTTTTTTCAAGCACTTTGCGCCATGCCCTTTGAATTTAAATTTTTTCAAGATATCGTTTTTTTATACGCGCCGTTTCGATATAATAGCTCGTTATCAGCACCATATCCGCACCCGCCCATGCGAGTACCTCCGCCCAGAAAAGTCCCTCCGTTCCGATAAGCTTCGGCAGAAAAATTATCGTCGTTATTCGCATGACAAGCTCCGCGCCGCCGGAAACCATCGGCATGACCGTGTCGCCAAGCCCTTGCAGCGATGAGCGGTAGATGTGAAGCAGATATAGTATCGGCAAAAACGCCGACATGATCGACAGATAGTGATAAGCGATCTTGACCGCAGCAGCCGCTTCCTTCGGATCCTCGGAGGAAATAAACGCGCCGACAATAACCTTTCCAAAAAGAAACATCGCCGCGCCTATGACCGCCGCCGTTGTAACGCCCATTATTACAGCGGTATGTACGCCTTTTGTTATGCGCTTTATTTTGCCCGCGCCGTAATTCTGACCGACATAGGTCGTAAGCGCGAAGCCGTATGAGATCGCCGCGATTTCAAGGATACCGTAAAGCTTATTGGTGGCGGTAAATCCCGCTATGTACAGCACTCCGCAGCCGTTTATGACAAACTGAACGACAAGTCCTCCGACGGAAATTATTACATTCTGAAATGCAAACGGCATGGCGAGCTTCATGAGCTTTGCGGCTATCGCTCCGTCAAAACGGCGTTCTTGTTTTTGCGTGCGGATAATTTCAATTTTTTTGAGCGAAAGATAACAAATGACCGCCGAAAGGAGCTGACCTATCAGCGTGGCTGCCGCCGCGCCCGCGACTCCCCATTTAAAAACCATCACAAACAAAAGGTCGAGGACTATATTGCAAATCGACGCTGCTATCATCGCCCTCAAAGGCGTTTGGCTGTCGCCGAGAGAGCGCAGGACGGACGCCGCAAAATTGTATGCCATTACAATTGGAACGCCTGCGAAAATTACGCTTAGATATGTTACCGTTATCGGGAAAATTTTTGCGGGCGTGTTTAAAAGATGAAGGATAGGTTTTAATGAAGCAAATGCAAAGCAGAGCACTCCTGCTGAGCAAATTATCGAAAGTCTGAACGATGTGACAAAGGATCTTTTGAGCTTTTCAATATTATTCGCGCCGAAATCCTGCGCAAGACGAATGGAAAAGCCCTGCGCAAAGCCTTGGATAAGGCTCAAAACAAGCCAGTTGAGCCATTCGCCGTTGCCTATCGCCGCCAGTGCATTTAGACCGAGCTGATTTCCTACGACCATCGAATCGACCATTGTATAAAGCTGCTGAAAAACGTTTCCGACCATCAGCGGCAGTGCAAAAGAAAAGAGTATCCGTAACGGAGACCCCGACGTCATATTTTTGACTGACTGCATAAACTCCTCCATACTGTTATAATTTCTCTAAAAAATATACAAAATCAGACTTATTTCAGTATAGCACATATTAAAATTAAAATCAAGAGATCTTTTCATATTTTTTATCAGGCTGCAAAATGCTTCAGTGAATTTCGGAGCAGATCGCTTTGATATTTAAATACCGTATAAGGTATTTATGCGTTGATGTCACATCAAGATATTGATGTGAATGTCATCATTGTCAAATATCATTCTTTATTATCACATTATATGCAGATCTCAAATTTTTTCAAACATATCTATCAAATCTGCACTGCTCAACGATCCTTTCGCCAAGCAGCGTTACGGCTTGCTTCGGACACAAGCTTATACAGCGATAGCACATCGTGCATTTTCCTCCGGCAGCGGCTTTATTGTTTTCAATTTTTATATTTTTCATTGGGCAATTTTTACTGCATAAACCGCAGCCGATGCAGGAATCGCTTATTTTTAATTTGTCGGTGTAATTTGTAGTTTTATTATAAAACCATAATCTTTGTCCGAATAAGCCTTTAATATGCGCAAAAAAGCTCAGACCCTCCTGCGGAAAATTACCGTTTTTTATTTGCTTTGCCGCAATTTCAATTCGCTCATCGGCGGCTTTTACGATAAGCTTATTTTCCTCAATGCTCTTTTTCAGCATTTTGCTGTCGCAGACCGAATCGGGCATTTTAAGCTGCAATCCGCCAAGTATCACTGCGCCGTATTTTTTTAAGATCCGAGCAGTACAGCCTGTTCCGTCGCCGCTGAAAAGTCCCATAGTATTAAGGCAAAATACTTTTTTACCGCTCCACAAGGAGGAATTATTTTTAATAAGATCACGCACCATAAATGGCGCATTGGAAAACTGCGTCGGATAGCCGAGCACTATCGTGTCGTGATTTTTTAAAATTTGAATAATATCATTGTTTTCTAACGGAAAGCATTCCGCAGACGGATCTAAAATTTTGACTAATTTTTCAACGCAATGCTTGGTGTTTCCCGTTCCGCTCAGATAAATCCCTACCACTTGCTTATACCTCCGTTGGATCTAAAATTCTAACTCTTTTATTTTTCTTCTATATCCGCTGTCATTTTTTGACCGTCAAGGCCGCACCCTTTTTTCTTGTTCTGCCCTTCGTCAACAGCCTTGCAAAACCGATACCATGCTGTGTGCCTATGTAAACATATCCGTTAAATTCGGCAGATCTGTTCTAAAGCTGTTTAATATAATGACATCTATTCAACAAAATCGTTTGTAAAATAAACGATATATCATTTATAAAACATATCAAAATAATTCAAATAATTATCCATCAAGGAATCAATATTCAAATTTTTATCAGTCATGCAATGCTGATAAAATACAAGATCTTCGCTTTTCTTATCGCAGATCTCTATATCCTCAAAGCCATTGTCCCTTATGGTCAATTCGGTGAAAAAATCTTTGTTTTCATAAGTCAGTATCAACGCGTCAGCCGGCTCGCATACCTCAATAAGCCGCAAGCCATAGCGTTCCATTTTTGCCGTGTTAAGCTCTAACCATTTTTTAAAATCCGATAAGATCATTCTCATACCCTAATAACCCCCGTATCAATTCGGATAAAGATCCGCTGCTTACGCCATAACAAAATTCATCTATATCTGTTCGTTCAAAATCATTGCTTTGATCTGTATCTTCAAAATAAACCTTTAGATCTATATTTCTTTGAGTAATTTCTCTGACATCTGACAGCAATTTAATTGCATTGTCTCTGTGTAATTTGCTCATAGGATCATACCCTTCTGCCTGCAAAATAAATTATATCATTTTTAGATCATAAAGTCAAGCTATACCATTAGATGATCACGCAGATCAAGAAAAATACTTGATTTACTGAAAAAAATGTGATATAATCAATGTAAAGGAAATGAGGTGCAAAGCTTATGGATATGAAGAAAACAAGTGTTTTTATAAGCCTTATACTTCGGCATAAGCCTGATGTCATCGGAATATCTCTTGACGAGCATGGATGGGCAAATGTTTGGGAGCTTATAAACGGGATCAATAAAACCGGAAAGTACAGCATAGATATGCCTATGCTTGAAGAAATTGTCCGAACTGATAATAAGCAGCGTTACAGCTTTAATGAGGATAGGAGCAAGATCAGAGCTAATCAAGGTCATTCTATCAATGTTGATGTTGAGCTGAAGGAGGCTGTTCCTCCCGAAATACTGTATCATGGTACAGGTCAGAAATACGTTTATCCCATAAATAAAGAAGGCTTAAAGCCTAAAAGCAGATTATATGTTCATCTGTCAAAAGATATGGAAACGGCGGTAACAGTTGGAAGCCGTCATGGAAGTCCTGTCGTATACACCGTTGCTTCAGGAGAAATGTACAGACAAGGATTTACATTTTATCTATCGGAAAACGGAGTATGGCTTACAAAAAATGTACCCGTTGAATTTATTAAAATCGAATAAAATAATTTTGAGAGCCGCAGTAAAACGCGGCTTTTTTTGCCGTATGAAGCTGCATAAAAAAGCACCGCTTGCTGCGATGCTTTTTACGAGATATTGATTTGCTTTTCGCTTGACAAATCGAAATTTACGTTCTTTTGCGTTCGATAATGATAAGTATCGCTTTTGCAATTCCGCCAATAAAAAGCAGCGCGGACGATACCGCTATTGCAGTGAATATATCGGGAGCAAACGCGCATACGACCCAAAGCGGAGCCGACCATATTATTTGTGATAAAAGCAAAAGAAATATCGGCAGCAACAAATGCAATATGACAAGCAGCGTTATTTTTAACGCAATATTGCCCGTTTTAAGTCTCTTTTTATAAATTCCAAGCAAGCAAAGCGGTAAAATTGCTATGACAAAAACTGCAAGGCAGATAATGTCGTAAAATAAATGCCGCAATACATATTCATTTTTGCCGATCTGATTCGGCTCGTCTCCCATAAGAAGTAAAGCAACTCCCCAATCAATTCTGTCCATAAGATCCTTGCTGACAAGATAATCATTAGTGTTTACCGCGATGGCAATACCTATTTCGCTTTCGGGCAAAATATAAATCGTTGACATTCCCGTTTCAACAAGCCCGCTATGGCGAAGCGCAGGCTCTTTTAGCGGCTCGTTTATCAGCGTCCAACCCATACCGTAGCTGTACGGAACAGAAGCTTTTACGTCAACATTTTCATAGAACATTTTATTTATGCTTACGCTCGATATAATTCCTTGACCGCCGTTCAAATACATTTGAAGGTATTTACCGAGATCGTTTGCAGAAGCTGACAGATAGCCTGCGGGAACGGAGAT
>CANQCJ010000101.1 GCA_947589205.1 uncultured Ruminococcus sp.
AGACTTCACAATAACAGGAAATAAGCCGCCGATCCAGACCATCAGCGGCTTAACATAATTAGTCAAAGACAGGAGGATACCGCTTGCGACGGTCGTCCTCTTTATTTTATTATAACACGTTTTCTTGGTCTTGTCAATAGCAAAATAAATTTTTTTGATATATTGACAAAATTCGACAGGTATGTTATAATACTATATAAGGGACGACCTTAAACAAGCGCAGGCGGTAAAACCTTTCCTCCGCAAGGGGGTGAGTGAAATGTCAATTATCGAGATAATATCATTACTGATACTTATTGTAGACATAATCAGACTTAGTAACGATAAAAGAAAGTAAGCCGCCAATCTGCACATTGACGGCTGTATATAATTTATAGCTACACAATGGAGGATACCGCTTGCGACGGTCGTCCTCTTTATTTTATTATATCACGTTTTTTCGGTCTTGTCAATAGCAAAATAAATTTTTTTGATATATTGACAAAATTCGACAGGTATGTTATAATACTATTTAAGGGCGATCTAAACAAGCAGGCGGTAAATCCATTCCTCCGCAAGGGGGTGAGCTGAATGACTATAATGGAGCTTTTAACACTACTCATCTTGATAGTTGCATTAATAGAGTTGAGCAATAACGGAAAAAAGTAGCCGCCAAAATTCTCCAATAAGCGGCTACTTTTAAAGCAGCAAATTATTCGGAGGATACCGCTTGCGACGGTCGTCCTCTTTATTATATTATAACACGTTTTTTCGGTCTTGTCAATAGGCGGAGCAAAAAAATTTTTCCAAGCCCGGGCGGACGCCGGACGCTTACATCTTACATCAAAGAGCACAAAGTAAAACTTTTATTAAAAAACCCGAGACCCCCCTTGACAGGCGGGCAATATTGTGATATATTAATATGTAGGGGAATTGTGAATTTTTTATATATGGAGGAAACAGTGATGGCTAAAAAAATCGGCGTATTGACCAGCGGCGGAGACGCACCGGGAATGAACGCTGCCGTCAGAGCAGTGACCCGCGCGGCTCTTTCAAAGGGCATGGAGGTCATAGGAATAAAAAGAGGTTATGTAGGACTTCTTAACCGCGAATATGAGGAAATGACGGCGAGGAGCGTTTCGGGAATTATCCAGCGCGGAGGTACTTGCCTGTACACCGCCCGCTGCCCGGAATTCCGTAATATGGAGGGCGTGCTTAAAGGCAAGGCTGTCTGCGAGGAATTGGGTCTTGAGGGTATCGTCGTTATCGGCGGCGACGGCTCGTTTAGAGGAGCGGGAGATCTTTCCTCCGTCGGCATACCTTGCATAGGTATCCCCGGAACTATCGACAACGATATACAGTGTACCGAATATACTATCGGTTACGATACCGCTATGAACACCGCTATGGAGATGATAGACCGCCTCCGCGATACCGCGCAGTCACACGACCGCTGCTCGGTGGTTGAGGTCATGGGAAGAAAAGCCGGCTACATAGCTGTAAACGTTGCCATAGCGACCGGAGCGGAAGCCGTTATCACGCTCGAGCGTCCTTACGACCTTGACGCTATCGCGGCTAAGATGATAAAGACCAAGACCAACAAGAACGGCAAAACTCACTTTATAATCGTCGTTGCAGAGGGCGTTGGTCAGGCGGAAAATATCGCTAAGACATTGCAGGAAATGACCTCTATCGAATCGAGAGTTACCGTTCTCGGACACGTTCAGAGAGGCGGCTCGCCGACCTTGAGAGACAGAGTGCTTGCGACCGAAATGGGCTATCACGCCGTTGAGCTGCTCGAGCAGGGCATCGGCAACAGGATAGTCGGTCTTAAGGACGGAAAGGTTTACGATATCGACATTCAGGAAGGACTTGCCATGAACAAGCCGTTCCTTGACAGGCGTTACGATATTTTCTACGACACGGCATATTGATTAGAGGTTAGCGTCTGAACCTCTAAAAGCAGAGTAGAGTTCTGCGCGTTAAGTGTCGGGCGAACGGGGAGTTGTCGTCCGGACGAAAAGAGTGTTTTTTGGCGATACAGCCGAAAAACCTCTTGCGGTGCAGATCTCGCATCCCGCTGAATGTATAATTTGAAAGCTCTTCCTTCAACCGCCTTTGAATTATGCACGAGGCTTGTAAGGCTCGCATAAAAAAGGAGGAAAGAATTATGAAGAGCTTTTTTTCGTTGTTTTCCGATTCCGCCGCAGAGCTAAAAAACGTCCGCACACTGACCGTTGCGGGAATGCTCACGGCGGTGTCTATCGTGCTGAGGGCACACCTTGCGCTCAACATCACGCAGGATCTTAGAGTGGATTTTGCGTTTTTGTTCATAATGGCTGCCGCCATGCTCTACGGACCCGTCACCGCAATGCTTTGTGCGGCGGGCACGGACGTTATCGGGTATATCCTTGACGGCTACAAGGCGAGGGATTATAATTTTGCGCTGCTCGCCGTAAAGCTTATCATTGCGCTTATCTACGGGATAATTCTCTACCGCGCGGCGTTCAAAAACGCCGACCCTGCCGACAGCAGGGGCGGTATCGGCGCGCTCGCAAGGAGCAATTTTCCGCTTATTATCCGCGCAGCTGTCGCAAGACTTATCGCCGTGGTGCTCGGGAATATGATACTTAATTCCGCCGTGCTTTACTACAGCTATACAAATCCGCATTTTCCGTTTATGACGCAGTCGGAATGGAACGCCTTTTTCGTCTGGCTTTCTCCGAGACTTATAAAAAACGCCGTCTGCTTCCCGATAGAGCTGCTGCTTATCGCGCTTATCCTGCCGGCGGTCTACTCGTCCTACAAAATGGTTTTCGGCAGGAGACGGACGGCATAGGAGCATTTTTTGCAAAGCCGTAAAAATTCATAAAAAACACTTGCTTTTTTGTACATTTTGTTGTATAATAAAAGCAAGTATTTTTTTAGCGGAAACAATTTTAAAAAAAGGACTGGTAATTTATGATAAAAGTAGGATTTATCGGCGCGGGCAATATGGGTCATGCTATTATGAAGGGTATCGCGGGTTCGGAGATGAACGTTAAGCTTTATGCTTTCGACCTTTTTGAGGAAGCTCTTGCAAGAGCCGCCGAAATGGGCGTTGTCGCCTGCAAAAGCGCAGCCGAGGTCGCCGAAGAGTGCGAATATCTGTTCTTAGCCGTAAAGCCGCAGCAGCTCGACGAGGCTTTGGAAATGATAAAGGATTCTATCACCGAAAGGACTGTCATTGTCTCGATCTGCGCGGGAATTACAGACGACTACATCGTTTCAAAAACTATTGATTCTGCAAAGGTCGTTCTCGCAATGCCCAATACTCCGCTTCTGCTCGGAGAGGGCGCGACCGCTATAGCGCGTTCGGAAAGGGTACCGGACGAGGACTTTGAGACCGTTCGCTCTTTTTTTGCCGCCTGCGGAGAATGCGCGGTCATACCCAAGGATAAAATGAAGGAGATCATCGCCGTTAACGGCTCTTCGCCGGCGTTTATCTACCTTTACGCCAAAGCCTTTATAGATTACGCCGTGTCGGTCGGGATAGATGAGACCGCCGCGAAGTCGCTTTTTGCAAAAAGCCTGATCGGTTCTGCCAAAATGATAACCGACAGCGGCATGAGCATAGACAGGCTTATCGAAATGGTCTCCTCAAAGGGCGGTACGACTATCGCGGGACTTGAAAAGCTCCGCGAGGGAGACATCGAAAAAACCGTCAGAAGCTGCTGCGAAGCCTGCACGAACCGCGCTTACGAGCTTAGTAAGTAATATTTTCAGCTTGTCTCGCATATCATTCTTTTAAAAACGGAGAGTGATATGCGCTATGCGGACAGGGAAAATTTTTTCACAAAAAATGCCGGTTGAACCGACCGTGCGGACAGCTCCGCCGAGAAGTCTGACGCTGTTTTCGATCCTCGCGGTCAGCGCACTTATGGGCGCGCTGTTCGGGGTATTATGCCGAGGATTTGTCGGCGCGGACGTGAGCGAAGCGCTTGAAAAAGCAGAACAAACCTACTTCGACATCAGGATACACGGCAGTCTTGCCAAAATCATGCTCGGCGCGCTCGCGGGGACAGGCTTCTACTTAGTTGCGGCGTTTGCGTTGGGGTTCAGCGCGCTGGCGCAGCCGTTTGAATTGCTGCTGCCGTTCTTCAAGGGCTTGGGCAGCGGCGTGCTGCTGGCGCAGATATACGGAACAAGTCCCGGAGAGTTTGAAATAAGCAAATTTCTCGCCGTGTTCCCGTCCTGTCTGGTGTCGCTCATCATCATAATTTTAGCTTCGAGAGAAGCGATGTATCTGTCGGGGCGGTTGTTCGGCATATGCGTTAAAATCGGCGTCATTGCCGAAATGGGAGAGCGTGTGAAATTATATGGCGCGCGGTTTTTGGCTTTGGCGGCGGTCATGGCGGTCGAAGCGGCGATTGAACCGTTGCTGGCGCGATTGCTTTAGGCTCGTGCTGCGCACGTCGCTTGTTACGGTACAATGCTGCCTAACTAATAACGTAGGGCGAACTAAAAGGTTTCGGGAGGGGTCGAGGGGAGACCCTTCTCTAAAAGGGTCTCCCTCGTGGGGGTTTGGGGGCAAAGCCCCCAATTCGGAGTACAGTGCCGCCCATATAATAACCTAAAAAAAGAATAAAACTGTAGTTTTTAAATCGGCTTTCCAAAAACAAAGTCAGCGTAAGGAAACAGCTAAAAAAATCATAAAACAGTCAGTGAACAAAACAAATCAAGCCGATTTAAATTGCACAAAAGAGCGTGAGCGATTTTTGCGCAAGAACCCCCGCCCCGAATACATTCATAAAAGCGATTCGAGTACAAGACCCCGCGCGGCAGTAAAATCAACGTAAAAATTAAAGGAGAGTTTAAATGGGATTGTTTAAATTCAAAGACGTATCCGGCAGAGGCGTTGCGAAAGCGCCGATGGAAAAAAGAGGATTTGTAAAGTTTATCGAGGTGTACGGGAGACGGTGCTGGAAGCTTATGGGTCTGAATCTGATGTTCCTGATAAGCATACTGCCGGTGGTGACGTTCGGACCTGCGGTGGCGGCGATGACAAAGGTCTGCCGAAATTGGTCGCAGGAAAGAAACGCTTTTATCTGGGCGGACTATTGGGACGCCTTTAAGAAAAATTTCAAACAAGCGTTCGGCATGGGTCTGATAGATATTCTCTTTGTGCTCTGCTTCGCGGTCGCGATACCCTCCTACAGCGAGTGGGCGAAAAATACTCCCGCAATGTACGTTCCGCTCGTGCTTTGCCTTAGCTGCTGTATCGTGTTCTTTATGATGCACTTCTATATCTACCTGATGATAGTTTCAACAAATCTTTCGCTTAGAAAAATCGTAAAAAATGCCTTTTTCCTCGTCAGCCTCGGCATAAAAAACAGCCTCTGGACGCTTATCGTCTGGATAGTCGTGATGTTTTTCGTGGTCGGCTGCCTGCCGCCGTCTATTTTTATAATCCCGTTCTGGCCGTTCAGCTTTATCTGCTTTGCGAATGCGTTCAACTGCTATCCGGTCATAAGAAAATACGTTATCCAGCCGTATTACGACGCGCGCGGCGAGGATAATCCGGAATTTGATTACCTAAAAACAGACGGCTCGCTCTTTGAGGACAAGGGCGTGGAAGAACCCGCTCCCGAAAAGGGCGGCAGGAAAAAGCCTAAGACTATATCATGAGCGCGAGGGTAATACTGCTCTGCGGGAGGATCTGCGCGGGGAAAACCTTTTATGCGTCAAAGATCGCTGAAAGGCTCAACGCCGTTGTCTTTTCAAACGATGAGATAATGCTTCAAATTTTCGGACAGGACGCGGGGGAAATGCACGATGCCTACGCAAAACGCATTGAGAATTTTATCTATCAAAAAAGCCTGCAAATAGCAGGCGCGGGCGTTGACGTTATTATAGATAACGGCTTGTGGAAAGCCGATGAAAGAATGTATGCGAAAAATTTTTTTGCGGCTAACGGGATAGACTGCGAGCTGCACTATATAGATACTTCGGAGGAGGAACGAAAAAAACGCATCGAAAAACGCAATTTTGCAGTCAAGGCGGGGGAATGCTCCGCTTATTACGTCGACGAGGGTCTGAGCAGAAAGCTCGACGGGGCGTTTGAAACGCCGCTTGAATGCGAGTGCGATAAAATTATACGGACTTGAAAGGAAGTTGAATTATGAGCGAGATACGCGATCTGTCGCTTTATGAAAGCGGCGAGAGAAAAATAGAATGGGTGCGTTCAAATATGTGCCTGCTCAACAGCGTAAGAGAAGAATTTGAACGCGATAAGCCGTTTGAGGGACTTAGGATCGCGCTGTCGATACACCTTGAAGCAAAGACCGCGTACCTTTGCAGGGTACTCGCGGCGGGCGGCGCTCAAATGTATATCACCGGAAGCAATCCGCTGTCCACGCAGGACGATGTTGCGGCGGCTCTTGTTCATGACGGTTTGAACGTTTTCGCATGGCACGGCGCGACGGCGGAAGAATACGAACGCCATATAAGAAAGGTCATCGAAGCAAAGCCGAACATAATCATCGACGACGGCGGAGATCTTGTCAATATGATACATACGAATTATCCGGAGCTTATCGAAAATGTTATCGGCGGCTGTGAGGAAACGACTACCGGAATTATCCGGCTTATCGCGATGAACAAGGCTAAGGAATTGAAATTCCCGATGGCGTTAGTAAATAACGCGCGCTGCAAGTATCTTTTCGACAACCGCTACGGCACGGGGCAGTCGGTATGGGACGGCATAAACCGCACTACCAATTTGATCGTCGCGGGCAAGAACGTGGTAGTCGCGGGTTACGGCTGGTGCGGAAAGGGCGTTGCAATGCGCGCAAAGGGTCTCGGCGCGTCGGTCATAGTCACCGAGATAGACCCGGTAAAAGCGATGGAAGCGGTCATGGACGGTTTTAAGGTCATGAAAATGGAGCAAGCCGCGGCGATAGGCGATCTGTTTGTGACAGTGACGGGCTGTAAGGACGTTATCACCGAGAACAGCTTCAGGGTCATGAAGGACGGCGCGATACTCTGCAATGCGGGTCATTTCGATTGTGAGGTAAGCGTCGCGCGCCTGAGAGAGCTTGCCGAAAGCAGCTATAATGCGCGAAACAACATCGAGGGCTTTGTCATGCCCGATGGCAGGAGGCTTTTTGTGATAGGCGAGGGCAGGCTGGTAAACCTCGCCGCCGGAGACGGTCACCCCGCCGAAATTATGGATATGTCCTTTGCGATACAAGCCCTGACAGCGGCGTATCTCGTCAAAAACAAAGCCGCTCTCAACCGAGCTCCCGGAGATATGATAAACGCCGTTCCCGAAGAAATAGACAACGAGGTCGCCCGCAGAAAGCTTGCGTTCTGGGGCGTAGAGATCGACGAGCTTACCCCGGAACAGAAAGAGTATCTGAACAGCTGGTCGGTGTGAATCAGATGTGATCGTCTGATCATAGCTCAGACCATAAAATTTTAATGCCCCCGCGTTAGCGGGGGTTTTTGTTTCGTTTGAGGTTTTAAAAAAAGCTGTTGACAAATTTCGACAGGTATGTTATAATACTATATAAGGACGACCTAAAACAAGCGCAGGCGGTAAAACCTTTCCTCCGTAAGGGGGTGAGTGGAATGAGTGTATTAGAGATAATCGCACTTATAGATCTTATCATTAATTTGATCAGACTTCACAATAACAGGAAATAAGCCGCCGATCCAGACCATCAGCGGCTTAACATAATTAGTCAAAGACAGGAGGA
>CANQCJ010000102.1 GCA_947589205.1 uncultured Ruminococcus sp.
CACCTCCTTGCGGAGGAACGCCCCTTGCGGGACCGGATTAACCGCCTGCGCGCCTGCTTGTTGGGCTTGCGCCCAACAGTGCAATCGTTCTCGTAATATCATTATAACATACTTGCTGAAATTTGTCAATATATATCAAAATAATTTTCCGGCAGGGTCTGCCTGCTTTTTTTATTTGCAAAATCGGACGCCGCGCGTCGGTGCGAGCCGACCTATACAGTCAATTTCGCCAAAATCCCACACCCCCATTTGTTAAAATTGCACCTTTAAAAAATGACCAAATTGTGCTATAATTAAAGGAGATATTAAAGATTTTTTTATGAAAGGAGCTGCATATGGGCGCGACTATCAAAGACGTGGCTAAGGAAGCGGGGCTTAGCGTCGCTACCGTTTCGCGCGTGCTCAATTCCAGCGCGAACGTCTCGGGGGAGGCAAGCAAACGCGTGAACGCCGCTGTCAGAAAGCTCGGCTATTCGCCGAATTACCTCGGTCGGAATCTTCGGTGCAGACGCACAAATGTGCTGCTCGTGATAATGCCGACCTCCGAACACTCGTTTTATATGAAGATCGTTTCCGGGATACAACGATACGCGCAGCCGCGGGGCTATGACGTTATCTGCGCTTCGTCAAATTCTACCTCCGAGATCGAGGTAAGACAGATGAATATGCTCTTTAACCGTACCGTGGACGGCGTTATCATGCTCGGTACGCAGTACGGCGCGGATACGCTCAATACTCTTGCTAAGGATTACGATATCGCTCTTTGCTGCGAAGGCGTCGAAGGGGCGAACGTGCTTACCGTTGTGGTCGACGATGAAAGGGCTGAATTTGACGCGGCTAACGCGCTTATTGATATGGGACACAAAAGGATAGCGTTTGTCGGAGCTAACGACGCGGTATCGTCCGTTCAGCGCAGAAACGGCTATAAACGCGCGCTGACCGAACGCGGTATCGGGGTGCGCGGTGAATATATCTACAGCGGAAGCTTTGAATATGAACACGGCGCGCTCGCTTTTGAGCATTTCATGAAGCTTGAAGAACCGCCGACCGCTCTGCTCTGCGTTTCCGACCTGCTTGCTATTTCCGCGATAAACGCCGCCGAAAAAGCCGGCTTAAAGGTCGGCAGGGATATTTCCATAATGGGCTTTGACAATATTTCCATGTGTGAAATGATGATACCCTCCGTTTCGACTGTTGAACAGCCCTGCGCTGCTCTCGGCGAGCTTGTCGTAAGAAAGCTTATAGCGAACATAACCTCATCAGGCTCGGTCAAGGACAACAGCCGTTACACTGTCGGACACAAGGTGATACTGCGCGGTTCGACCGCCCCGCCGCTGACGGACTGATAAAGCGGCTTTTGTGTAAATAGTAGAAAGATTATAAATGTTTTTGTGCATATATACAAAAACTGACTTTAGTTAATCGTTTTCATTGACTTTTTTGTAAAACTATGATATACTTTTATCAGAATTTTTTTCGTTTTTTATAATTTTGTAGTGTGATCTTTATACTATATTATTATAAATAATTGTAAGGAGGTAATAAACTATGAATACAGCAAAAAGAATACTTGCGGGAAGCTTCGCGCTCGTTACCGCTTTTGCCGCTTCCGGCTGCGCCAAGGGCGACAGCGGCACAAGCTCCGACACAAGCTCCTATGAAACAAAGGTAGAGGTGCAGGACACCGACACTATCTCGGCTATACCCGAGGGCGCGCCGACAGAGCTTGAATGGCTCTCATATTTCGATCTTAACCCGGCAAGAGGCTCTGAAGAAAAGAGCACCGAGCTGGATCTTTTTGAGAAAAAGGGCGGCTCTATCCACTATACCCCGACTACCTCGATGACTAAATTTGACGACCTTGCGACTGCAAAGCTGGGCGGTACTCCTCCCGATATGTTCTGGTATGAGTCCTCCATGTGCTATCCAAACTACTGCATGAAGGATATGTTCCAGCCGGTAGACAGCATCGTCGATTTTGACAGCCCGCTCTGGGCTGACGTAAAGGAGACAGCCGACCAGTTTATGCTCAAGGGTCAGCACTATGTTGCTCCCGTTAAGTTTGTCGCAAACTCCGTGCTTACATACGACATGGACATGATAGATGCCAACGGTCTTGAAGATCCTTATCAGCTCTATCTTGACGGCGAATGGAACTGGGATACCTGGTACGACATGATGGAGGAGTATGTAAACAACGCTGAGGGCGACGAGGAACGCTTCGGCGTAAACGGCTGGTTCGCTAACTTTATCTTCTATTCGACAGGCAGCACGCTTATCAAGTATGACGCGGAAAAGGACGAGTTTGTTTCCAACATCGACGATCCTAACTTCGACCGCGCTACCGATCTGCTTTACGATATAAAGAAAAACGGTCTCTATTATGCCGACTGGGTAGGTCAGGCATCTGACTGCTTCAAGAAGAATATCCTCTTCTATGCAATGGGTCCGTGGGCTTCCTCCGATGTTCACACTCCCGGTGACGGCACAAACTGGGCAAGCGTTCCGATGCCTAAGGATCCCAACGCCGACGCGCAGTACACGACCGTCGAGGTCAACGCTTATATGTGGTGCTCCGGTTCGGAAAAATCCGACGCCGTTAAGTGCTGGATGGAATGCGCCAAGACCGCTAATACCGATCCGGAATACATGGAGGTCTCCAAGGAGAAATTCTTCGTTAAGAATCCCAACTGGACGGAGCAGATGTATCAGGTCGGCTATCAGGAGCTTGCAAGCGACAACTGGGTACGCATCGTCGACCCCGGCTACGGCATAAGCGTTGAGCTTTCAAACGACAACGCCGCGACTAACGCGACTAAGGAAGCCGTTATCTCCTATATGTACACCTCGGTCATGAAGGAGGACGACAACGGTTCGCAGTACACCTGGACGCAGCTCAGAGAAATGTACAAGGGTACGATAGATTCCAACCTCGATGAGTTTAACAAGGAATACAAGGCTTTCGTTGAAAAAAGCTGATATACGATAGCAATTCCCGCCGCTTATCAAAAACGGCGGGATTTTTTTGTTTTTTTGCGATAATTTTAAACGCTACCAACGTCCGTTTCGACCGCTTTCTTAAAGCCGAAGAGATATAATTCTAAGCAAGGGGGCGAAAACAAAATGAAAATATACGTTGACGTGCTGATAATCACCAACGCGATAGTCACGCTGATCTTTTTGCAGTGCATACAAAGGATAATGCACGAACAGGCAGGCATAAAGCGTGAAGCCGCCGCTTCGGCGATAGGCGGGGCGGGCTCGCTGATAGCGGCGATAGAGACCAAAAGCTTTTTCGGCGCGCTTATGCTCACACTCGCAAAGGGCGGGATAATTTTCCTGATAATTATTACGGCGTTCGGCGCAAAAAATTTCATAGCGGCGGCGAAGCGGTTTTTTCTCTATATCCTCTGCGAGCTGATCTTCGGCGGCGTTTGCCTTTTGTTAGTCGACATGACTCACAAAAATATCGTCATGATAAAAAACTACACGGTGTATTTTGACGTTTCGCTCCTTCAGATCGCCGTCTGCTGTACGCTGGTCTATGCGATAATATCAATATATGAAACCGTCCAGCGGGTGCGCGCCGCTAACGCTCAGACATACCGCGCCACCTACTCGCTGGGAAATCTGAGCGTTACCCTCCCGGCTGTAGCCGACAGCGGCAACAGACTTTGCGACAGCTTTACGGGAGAACCCGTGGTCATCTTCCGCTCGGACGAGCTTTACTGCCGCTACGACCTCGACTGCCCCGAAAAGCTTGCGTTTTACGGCTTTCACCCCGCTCCCTATTCCACCCTCAACGGCGGCGGGATAGTCTATGTCACTTCAAAGGGCAGGGTGGAAATAAGCTCAAGCGGCGGCACGAAACGGATAAGCTGCAGCGTTGGAATTATTCCGAGCGGCTCAAAAACTCAATGCGCGGTATTTGACCCGAGACTGCTCGGCTGACAGAAAGGATATGAATATATGAAACTGATAGAAAGCGTCAGAAATTTTTTGATCAGGCTCTGCCCTGCTCTTCTCGAAGCGGATAACGATGTGCTCTACATAAACGGCGCGGATCAGCTCCCGCCGCCGCTCAGCAAGGAGGAGGAACGCGCGGTTTTCGATATGCTCGAGACCGACCGCAAAAAAGCGTGGGAGCTGCTCATCGTCCACAATTTGCGGCTTGTCGTTTACATCGCAAAAAAATTTGAATCGCCGAGCTGCTCCTCCGAGGATCTCATCTCTATCGGCGCGATAGGTCTTATCAAAGCCGTCCGCTCCTTTGACCCCAACAAAAACATCAAGCTCGCCACCTACGCTTCACGCTGCATTGAAAACGAGATACTTATGTACCTGAGAAAAGCCTCCTCCCAGCGCACCGAGATATCCATCGACGAACCGCTCAACACCGACCGCGACGGCAACGAGCTGCTCCTTTCCGACGTTATCGGTTCGGACGAGGAAAGCATAACCGAGAAGCTTCAGCGCGATTGTGAGCAGCGTTCGCTCATGGAGGAGATAGCAAAGCTTTCGCCGAGAGAGCGGCAGATAATGGAATTAAGATTCGGACTAAAGGACGGCAAGGAATTGACGCAAAAGGAGGTCGCCGACCGTATCGGCATTTCGCAGTCCTACATTTCGCGCTTAGAAAAGAAGATCATTAAAAATATCCGAAAAAAGCTGGAGGCGTGCTATTAGAGACCGTCCGAACCTGCGGGTTCAGACGGTGAGAGGTAAGAGGTAAGAGGTAAGAAGTAGCAGACCCGTGCTTGCGCACATCGCTTAATTTTAGTACAGATAAATACAAAATAATGTAAAAAACTAAAATCCGCAAACAATATAAGTATCGCAGCGCAGGGAGCGAAAACTTACTAAAACAGGATATTGAAAAGACGCGACCAATACAGTCACAAACCAGACAGCAAAGCGACGGCACGGAGCGATTCCGCGGATTAAAAAAAACGGCAGGAGGACAGCACTCCCCTGCCGGATATTTTTTATTGATTCTTTGCGACGCTGCACCCAAGCTTCTCCATAGCGAACTTGTCAAAGCTCTCCTCGTCCATCGGTCTGCCGTAATAGTAGCCCTGTATCTGGTCGCAGTGGGCTTTTTTGAGGAAATCCGACTGCGCCTGCGTTTCAACGCCTTCACAGATGACGTTCATTCCTAAACGCTTCGCCATCGTTATCATGCTCTCGATTATCGTTTTGTCACTGTCGTTGAGATCTTCGTTCTTTAAAAAGATCCTGTCGATCTTTAATGTGTCAATTGATAAAGAGCTCATGACGTTGAGCGACGAATAGCCCGAACCAAAATCGTCCATCGAGACCTGCGCCCCCAGCGCGCGGCAGGAGCTTATAAATTCGTCAGCTTTTAACAGGTTGTTCATGTAAATGTTCTCGGTAAGCTCGAACTCTACAAGCGAGGGCGGTACGTCATATTTCGCGATAAGCTCCTTTATGTACGGGATTATCCTGTCGCTCTTTAAATGTACGCGCGATACGTTCATGGATATCGGGAAAACCGGCAGGGACGCGTCTAAACGCTTGCGAAGATACCTGAATACCTCGCGGTAAACGTAAAAGTCTACATCTACAATGTTGCCGTTTTTCTCAAAAAACGGTATGAACTGATCGGGATAAATGAAGCTTCCGTCCGGCTTCTGCCAGCGCACAAGCGCTTCCGCGCCGTAAAGACTGTCGTCCGAGCAGTTTATCTTCGGCTGATAGTATACCTTTAACTCGCGGTTCGCTATCGCTTTCGGAAGCTCGTTGTTCAAATATTCCTGATAATTTATATCGTCCATCATCGAATCCGCAAAGACCAACGGTCTGCGCAGACTTTCCGATTTGGCTTTCTTTCTGGCAAGATTTGCATTCGCTATCGCCGTAGCCGCCGTTATGCTCGCGTCCTCTACATAGCAGATACCGGTGTTCATTCTTATTTTTACACCCGGACAATTGTCCTCCAACAGCGAGCAGAGCATATCGTTCTGCTCTTTTATGAAATCTTCAAAATACGGCACGAACTCCTTCGGCAATGCCGACGCGGAAACGAAATTGTCCGAATGCACTCTGCTCAACGTTGTGCCGGTGTACTCCTCGGAGCTGCCCGACATCGCGCCCGCCGTGAGCTTTAACAGCTCGTCTCCCTTTTTGTAGCCGTAATTTTCATTTATATACTTGAAATGGTGTATATCCGAATAAACTACCGCTATACAGGTATCGCCTATCATATCGGTGAAACGCTCGTCAAGATTTTCGCTGAACGCCGTAAAGCTCATCAGTCCGGTGAGCGGGTCTATATCGGTACTGTCATAGCGCGTAACAAAACATTTGTTCGTGCGGCTGATGTACTGGCAGATCATGTTCGCGCATATAGTCACCGCCGAAAGCTCAATATGCGTCCACTCGCGCTCGCTGTTAAATTCCACAATGTCAAACGTGCCCAAAAAATGCTTTCCGCAAAACATCGGGACTTCTATGACATAAAGCGGCTTATGACTTACCCTGCCGATAAACTTGGCTTCGCCCTGAGAACGGTCGTATCTGTAAATGCCGTTTGAAAAGACCGACATCGCTTCTTCCCATTCAGCCTCGTCAAAGGTCACCGTTTGGTTGACTCTCCTTGCCTTTGACCGGTCGTCAAGGGATTCATAGGTATATCTCAGCGAAAACGGACGCGGTATTATCTCGCGTATCCTTACGCACGAGACGCCGAAAGCTTCTCTTATATGCTCGACCGCCGAAGCCACCGCGCTCTCGACCGGCTTTTCAACAAGCTCGCTCGATGTAAATTCCACAAGCCCGAGACACTGCTCGGAGCTGAGCGTTGCGCACATAAGAAATTCCCCCTTCCTCTTTCCATTATAACCATTATTATACCACTTGATACGTCATATGTCAATCACATGATACAATTATTTAACAGGCTAATGCTATTTTTTTAGATTTTATAAATAAATTATTCTTTTTTTAAATCTTTTTAAGCTTACTGCGCTGAATATTTGCGCAAAAAAGGCTAATAATATTTTCAGCCGAAATAAAGGCGGAAAGGAACTGCTAAAAATATGAAAAAGCTTACACTTATTTCAGCGGCTGCCATTACTGCCGCTATCATGCTGACAGGCTGCTCCGGCAGCGACGGAGACGTTTCCTCAAACGGTTCTGACAGATCGAGCAGAAACGATAATTCAAGCGTTTCCACGACCGCGGGGACGGACAGGACTTCAAGCCGCTCGACCTCAGACAAGCTCGCTTCTAAAGCCGACGACATCGGCGACGACGTTGCCGACGGCATCGACGGCGGTCTCGACGCGACCGAAAGCATCGTTGACGACATTCTTCGCTGAGCTTTTTTCAGCAATGCAAGACTCGTTATTTTCTGTTTGTTACGGAAAATAACGAGTCTTTTGCGCTTTTTTCTAAACATAATTAAAACCGTGTATTTTCAAGGCTTTAACGAAAACACACGGTTCTGACAAATACGCGGATCGAGAGATTTGAACTCTCGCGCCGGTTTCCCGACCTACTCCCTTAGCAGGGACGGATAAAGTCATTGAAAATAAAGGCTTTTATAGCCAAAAGTGAGTAATTTGTGAGTAATAATAGAAATAAACTATATCGGGAACAATAAAAGCTTTCTCGTCATTCTGCACAAAAAAATAAAAAAACTTCGTCCATTCTACCCATTTAAAACAAACCCAAAAAGTGCTATAATTTTCATATA
>CANQCJ010000103.1 GCA_947589205.1 uncultured Ruminococcus sp.
CGAGGTCAAGGTAAACGGAGCTCTTCCGGAGGGTCCGTATGAAGCGGTGGTAATAACCGACAGCGTTTCACCCATATCCTTTTTATTTAATTGAGGTACGCATATGTCAGAGAAAAAGCTAATAAAACCGATAACAAAGGGCACGGCGAAGGTGCCTGTTATAATGCAGATGGAAGCGCTTGAATGCGGAGCGGCTTCGCTTACCATGATACTTGCCTATTATCAAAAGTGGATACCGCTCGAGCAGGTGCGTTCAGACTGCGGCGTATCGAGAGACGGTTCAAACGCCAAAAACATATTGAAAGCCGCGCGCAGCTACGGACTTACCGCAAAGGGCTACCGCTACGAGCCGGAGCAGCTCAAGGAAAAAGGAAAATTCCCCTGCATTATCCACTGGAATTTCAATCACTTTGTAGTATTATGCGGATTTAAAGGCAGCAAGGCGGTGCTGAACGACCCTGCCAAGGGAAATTACACCGTAAATATGGAAACCTTCGACAAGAGCTTTACCGGAATATGCCTTATGTTTGAACCGAATGAGAGCTTCGAGCCGGGCGGAAAGCCCAAGAGCGTGCTTTCGTTTGCAAAAAAACGCCTTGTTGGCGCGGGCGCGGCTATCGCATTTGTCGTGCTCACCACTACGATAACCTCGCTTATAGGCGTGATACAGCCTGCGTTTTCGAGAATATTTATGGACAGACTGCTCACCCATAAAAATCCCGATTGGTTCTATCCGTTCCTTGCGGCGTTGGCAATGCTCTCTTTAGCGCAGCTGATACTTGCGTTTATAGAAGCCAAAACAAAGCGCAAGATAGAAGGAAAGCTCGCCGCCGTCGGCGACACTTCTTTTTTATGGAAGGTTTTGAGAATGCCGATGGAATTTTTCTCTCAGCGCATGGCGGGAGATATACAGCAGCGTCAGGGAAGCAACGCTTCGATAGCCAACAATCTGGTAAACACCTTTGCGCCGCTTGTTCTGAACGCCATAATGATGATCTTTTATCTTATAGTAATGCTGCGCTACAGCGTTATGCTGACCATCGTCGGACTGGTCTCTATCGTACTTAATCTGTTCATGTCGCGCATTATTTCCAAAAAGCGCGTAAACATAACCCGCGTACAGATGCGCGACGCCGGCAAGCTTGCGGGCGCGACGGTCGCGGGTATCGAAATGATAGAAACGATAAAATCGAGCGGCGCGGAAAACGGTTATTTTGAAAAGTGGGCGGGCTATCAGGCAAGCGTGAACACCCAGAAGGTAAAATTCGCGAAAATGAACAGATACCTCGGCATGATACCCACGCTCGTTTCTCAGCTTACAAACACCGCGGTGCTCGTCTTAGGCGTATGGCTGACGATAAACGGCGAGTTCACCATCGGTATGGTAATGGCGTTCCAAGGCTTTTTGAGTTCCTTTTCCGGACCTGCCACAACGCTTATAACGGCGGGGCAGACTATCCAGGAAATGCGCACCGAAATGGAGCGCGTCGAGGACGTTATGGAATACCCGACGGACGTAAATTACGACAACGAGGTAATAGATGAAAACACCGAATACGACAAGCTTTCCGGCATGGTCGAGATGAAAAACGTAACGTTCGGCTATTCGCGGCTCTCAGAACCGCTTATAGAGAATTTCGATCTGTCGTTAAAGCCCGGCAGCCGAGTTGCGTTTGTCGGAAGCTCCGGCTGCGGAAAGTCAACGCTTTCAAAGCTCATTTCGGGACTTTATCAGCCGTGGAGCGGCGAGATACTCTTTGACGGCAAGCCGATGAGGAACATCGACAGGAGCGTTTTTACGGGTTCTCTCGCGGTAGTCGATCAGGATATAATTTTGTTTGAGGACACTATAAGAAACAATATAAAAATGTGGGATTCCTCGATAGAGGATTTTGAAATGATACTTGCGGCTAAGGACGCGCAGCTTCACGAGGATATAATGCAGCGCGACGGCGGTTACAGCTATAAGATAACCGAGGGCGGAAAGGATTTTTCCGGCGGTCAGCGTCAAAGACTCGAGATAGCAAGAGTGCTCGCGCAGGATCCGACTATAATTATCCTTGACGAGGCTACCAGCGCGCTCGATGCAAAGACCGAGTATGAGGTCGTGCGCTCTATAAAGGACAGGGGAATAACCTGCATAGTCGTCGCGCACCGTCTTTCTACCATACGCGACTGCGACGAGATAATCGTTATGGATCACGGCAAGGTAGTAGAACGCGGCACACACGAAGAATTATACGCTAAAAACGGCTATTATACTCAGCTTGTTTCAAATGAGTAAGGGAGGCGCGCAGCATGGGTTGGTTTGATGAACAGATAAAACAGCGAAAGGAATACGATCGCAATATTTTTGAAGAAGCGTTTGTGGGAATATCCGACGCCGTAATGGGTTCGCGGATATCCTCCGCTTTGAATGATGAGCGCAGCCGCGCTAAAAGCGCCATTGACGAGATACTCAGATTTTATCATATAAGATCGCAGGAGGTGCCGGAAACGATAACCGACACCAATGAGCAGCTTGAATATCTCATGCGCCCTCACGGCATTATGCGCAGGACGGTGAACCTTGAAAAAGGGTGGTATAAGGACGCGATAGGCGCGATGCTGGGCGTAAGAAGGTCTGACGGAAGCGTAGTCGCGCTCATACCGGGAAAGCTGTCGGGATATTATTTCACCGATGATGAAACGGGAAAAAAGGTAAAGATAACGCGAAAAAACGCAGAGCTTTTTGAGCTTGAAGCGTTAGCGTTCTATAAACCCTTCCCGCTAAAAAGGCTGAATATGGGAATACTGATGAGATACATAGCGGGCATACTTTCCCCATCGGATTATGTAATGGCGGCGCTTGCGACTTTAGCCGTAACGCTTGTGGGAATGTTAAGTCCTAAGCTCAATCAGCTTCTTTTCGGACTGGTGGTAGACAGCGGAAGTCTTTCACTGCTCATATCTATCGCGATATTCATGATATGCCTGGCGGTCTCCTCGCAGCTCATATCCTCGGTAAAATCGCTTATCATGGCGAGAATATCCACAAAGCTCGATATAACCGTACAGGCGGCAACGATGGCAAGAGTAATGTCGCTGCCGGCGGCGTTTTTCAAGGACTACAGCTCCGGAGAGCTTTCAAGCAGAACGCAGTATATAAACACGCTCTGCTCCATGCTTGTGGACACGATACTTACGACCGGTCTTTCTTCGGTATTTTCGTTAGTCTACATAACTCAGATCTTTTCATTCGCGCCCGCACTGGTAGTGCCCTCGCTGATAATAATTTTAGCTACCGTGCTGTTTTCGGTGATAAGCACGCTTTTGCAGATGAAGATATCAAAAAAGCAGATGGAGCTTACCGCCAAGGTAAGCGGCATGAGCTATTCAATGATCTCGGGCATACAGAAGATAAAGCTTTCGGGCGCTGAAAGGCGCGCGTTCGCACGCTGGGGCAAGCTCTATTCAGAGAAAACAAGACTTGTATACGACCCGCCCGTTATAATGAAATACAGCAATGTTTTCACCATGCTCATAACTCTCACCGGAACGTTCGTAATGTACTATATGGCGATAGTGAGCAATGTTTCCGCGGCGGACTATTATGCCTTCAACACCGCATACGGCATGGTCTCGGGCGCGTTCCAGGCGCTTGCGGGAATTGCGATGACAGCCGCTAACATAAAGCCGATAATTGAAATGGCAAAGCCTATACTTGAAGCAGAGCCGGAGGTATCGGAGGGCAAGCAGGTGATAACAAGACTTTCCGGCGGCATAGAGCTTAACAACGTTTCCTTCCGCTACAACGAGAATATGCCCAACGTGGTAGACGATATGTCGCTTAAAATTCGTCCCGGACAGTATGTGGCTATCGTTGGCGCGACGGGCTGCGGAAAGTCTACGCTTATGAGGATAATGTTAGGCTTTGAAACGCCGCAGAAGGGCGCGGTATATTTTGACGGAAAGGATATTTCAAACGTCGATCTTAAATCGCTTCGCCGCAGGATAGGCACTGTTATGCAAAACGGCAAGCTGTTTCAGGGGGATATATATTCAAACATCGTCATCTCCGCGCCGTGGCTGACAATGAACGAAGCGTGGGAGGCTGCCGAGATGGCGGGCATTGCCGAGGATATACGCAGAATGCCTATGGGTATGCACACCTTGATCTCTGAGGGCAGCGGCGGCGTTTCCGGCGGTCAGCGTCAGAGACTTATGATAGCGAGAGCGATAGCTCCTAAGCCCAAGATACTTATGTTTGACGAAGCTACCAGCGCGCTCGATAATCTTACGCAGAAAAAGGTTTCACAGTCGCTCGATATGCTCAAATGCACGAGGATAGTTATAGCCCACAGACTTTCGACGATAAAGCAGTGCGACAGGATAATCTATCTTGAAAAGGGCAAGATCGCCGAGGACGGCACCTATGACGAGCTTATCGCCAAAAACGGCAAATTCGCAGAGCTTGTAGCGCGTCAGCGGCTTGACAGCAATGAAACTGCTCCCGCAACGGCGTAAGATATTTTTTTTGAAAAAAGCCTAACAAAACAAATTTCATTTCGTATAAAGAAGTGAAAAGGCAAACGCGAAACAGTCTCTGAAAGAGGGAAGCATATGGAAAAAACAGAAAAAATGGTGCGCGCCCTGTTCGATCTTCAGCGGTTTGCGGGAAATAAACGGCTGGAAACGATGATAGCTTCCGCCGCGGAGGGGGTCGGCAGTCTTGACGATGATGAGCTTGATCTAAACGCCGCGGGCGATACGGACGCGCTCCTTATGCAGACGGATGGTGATGAAGAGCAATGAACAAGCTGACCGCCGAGGAGCTGTACAAAAGCTACCGCGACAAGGCAGCGCGCTACATAAGCTCGCATATAAGCAGTATACAGGATAGGGAGGATATATTGCAGCAGGTGTTTTTAAACGCGGTTGAAGCTATCGAGAGCTTTGACGAGAGCCGCGCCTCTGTCGGAACATGGCTGTATGCGATAACCAGAAACACGGTGATAGACTATTACCGCCGCAAAAGCCGCCAAGCCGAAGAGCATGAGTTTAACGAGGAGCTGTTTGTTGACAAAACGGACGCTGCGGTCGATGAGGAAATGCTTGAAACGCTCGCAAGCGCGTTGGAGGAGCTGCCCGAGAGGGAGCGAAATATCGTTATATTGAGATTTTATTACGGCATGAGCGCGAAGGACACAGCCGAGCGCGTGGGAGTAAGCTATTCAAACGTAAGGTTTTTGCAGCATATCGCGCTTAAGAAGCTTAGAGAATATTTTGAAGAAAGCGGAATGGTTTAACGAGTCGTTCACTGCCGAAAAAGGGCAGAAAAATATATTTTACAGGAGGAAATAAAAATGGCAATTTTAAATCAAGAAGTCATCAGCGAAGCAAAGGCAGCCGAGACATTTGAGAAATTCATGGCCGTTATCGAGACAAACGGACTTAAAATTCCCGAGGACGAAGCTAAGAAGCTGTATGATGCTTTTAAAGCCGATGGAGAAATTTCCGATGATTCGCTTGACAGCGTTGCGGGCGGAGTGTCGGACACGGCGAGCAGCTTTGAAAACTCTGCGAATAAAACCTTCGTTTGCCCCAAATGTCACAAGTCGACTAATCTCAGGGTAAAGCACTATCAATCATATCACGACTGCACATGCAAGGACTGCAATTACAGGTGGATAGAAAACTAAGATCATTTTAAGGAGGAAATTATCATGAATCAAGAAATTATTGAAAAGGCAAAAAATGCAAAGTCTCCGGAGGAGATACTTGAAATAGCGAAGGAAAACAATATCGAGATAGGCATGAAGGAAGCCGAGGCCGTCTATGAACGCCTTAACGCGAGCGGCGAGGTTTCCGATGATGAGCTTGAAAGCGTTGCCGGCGGCTGCAGTGATAACGTTGTTCAAGATGTAAAAGTGTGGTTTGGAAGCCTGTTCGGAAAATAAAGAAAGAAAACAATATCGAGATAGGCACGAAGTAAGCCGAGAATGTTACGCCTTTGTCCGTCACCGTAAAATTTAACAAACTCGGAGGCAGGTCAAGGTCAAAACTTTTAAAAAAATTTTTTAAGGAGCGATCATTATGAATGAAAAATTAATATCCCTTGCAAAGGAAGCTTCCTCACCCGAGGAAATATTAAAGCTTGCAAAAGAAAACGATATCGAAATAAGCATGGAACAAGCCGAGGTCATCTATGAACGCCTTAACGCAAGCGGCGAGGTCTCCGATGATGAGCTTGAAAGCGTTGCGGGCGGCTGCAGTGATAACGTTGTTCAAGATGTAAAAGTGTGGTTTGGTAGCCTGTTCGGAAAATAAAGAAAGAAAACAATATCGAGATAGGCATGAAGTAAGCCGAGAATGTTACGCCTTTGTCCGTCGCCGTAAAATTTAACAAACTTGGCGGCAGGCAAAGGCAAAACTTTTATAAAAGTTTTTTAAGGAGCGATCATTATGAATGAAAAATTAATATCCCTTGCAAGAGAAGCTTCCTCGCCCGAGGAAATATTAAAGCTTGCAAAAGAAAATGATATACATATGGTAATTGAAGAAGCCGAGGCTATCTATGAACGCCTTCACGCAAACGGCGAGGTCTCCGATGAAGAGCTGGCTTCAACGGCGGGCGGCTGCAAAGGCGCGGGCGGCAGGACGATAGTAACCTCCACCTGTCAGTGCTTTACCGGAAAGTATGAGGACATTGACGATTCGGAATTGGATAAAGAGATCAACCGCCGCACTTTTTGGTATACGATATCTTTTGACGGCAGATGCGGCAGATGTAAGCATTTGGATCTTTTTAACGGCATTGGCTACTGCAAAGTGGAATAACTTTTAGGGAGAAAAAACTATGAACCAAGAACTTATCGAAAAAGCAAAAATTGCAAAGTCTCCCGAGGAGATAATGAAGATAGCCGAGGAAAACGATATTTATATGGTCAAGGAAGAGGCTGAAAGTATCTACAAGCAGCTTCACACAAGCGGCGAGATGTCGGATGAGGAACTGGCGGGAGCTGCGGGCGGCTGCAAGGGCGCGGGCGGCAGAACGATAGTGACCTCCGGCTGCAAGTGCTTTACCGGAAAGTTTGATGCGATCGACCTTGCCGATGCCGGCTATTTAGGCACTTGTTGGTATCTGTTTTCCAAAGGCGAAGCCTGCGGCAGATGTAAACATCTGGAATTTAAAAACGGAATAGGCTACTGCGGAGTTGAATGATATATTTTTAAGGAGGAAACCACGATGAATGAAGAACTTATTGCAAAGGCAAGACAGGCGGCGTCTCCCGAGGAGATAATGAAGATAGCCGAGGAAAATGATATTTATATGGTCAAGGAAGAAGCTGAAAGGATCTACAAGCAGCTTCACACAAACAGCGAGCTTTCCGACGAGGAGCTGGAGGGAGCTGCGGGCGGCTGCAGCGGCAGCGGCGGCAAGACGATAGTGACCTCCGGCTGCAAATGCTTTACCGGAAAGTTTGAGGAGATCAAGAATAAAGACACCGGCTTTGCACTCGGTCCCCGCAATTTGTGGTATGCTTGCTCTTCCCCGGGTACCTGCGGCTACTGTAAGCATCTG
>CANQCJ010000104.1 GCA_947589205.1 uncultured Ruminococcus sp.
GCAGCGGGCGCTGGAGTTCGGCGACCTCGACGAGCTGAAGGCAAAGTACGGCGAGCTGCTTGAAAAGGTGGTGGTAGAGCTTACCGAGCAGACCGAGATAAGCGATGAAAAGCTGAAATATATCCAGCAGAGGCTCAAAGCAAGCAATATGCAGCTTGCGATAGACGATTACGGAACGGGCTATTCAAACACCTCAAATCTTATAAGATACGACCCCGACATAGTAAAGATAGACCGTTCGCTTATCGCGGATATCGACAAAAAGGAAAAAAACCGCGGCATAGTTTCGGGAATAATAGACTTCTTGCACGCAAGCGGTTATATCGCGCTCGCAGAGGGCGTTGAAACGGCGGAGGAGCTGTATACGCTTATAAACATGAGCGCGGATCTTATCCAGGGCTACTATGTTTCAAGACCCAAGCCGGTGCTTTTGCACGAGGTCTCAAAGAGCATAAAAGAAGAGATAATCAGGATAAATCTTGAAGCGAGCGGTCAGATACAGAAGATCTACCGCACGAGCGGAAATGAAACGATAGATCTTTCGGCTCTCGCGCTGGAAAAATACACCGATGTGTTCATAGATTCAGGCAGGGTAACGCTCATAGGCGACAAGGAGCATTCCGCTCATATCGGACTTACCGTCAAGGACAATGCGGACGTTCAGATAGTTCTCCACGGAGTGAATATCGACGTTGACGCGGGAAGATCCGCGCTGCGTCTCGGAAGCTCGAGCAATGCGGAGCTTATAATAGAGGGCGACAACGTTATCGGAAAGCTCGGCATCTTCGTTCCGCGTTCGGCTTCGATAAAGCTGAGCGGTTCGGGAAATCTGACGATAGTTTCCGAGGAGGAGGACTGCTATGCGATAGGCTGTCCGTCGGAGCTGAGCTGCGGAAATATTCTTATAGACATCAGCGGCAGACTCGAGCTTATAGTAAACGGCGATAAATGCGCCTGCATCGGCGGCGGCAGGAACGACGATAACAACAGCATAACGATCTTGGGCGGCGCGCTCAATATCACCTGCACCGGAGGCTATTGCGTCGGCATAGGCTATATTACCGGCAAAGCGAATATAAGCATAAGCGACTGCGGTATCGTCATGAAGATACTCGCCGCAAATTCCGTGGGAATAGGTTCGGCGGACGGAGATCTCGATGTAAAAATAGAAAATTTCAGCATAGAATATTCAAGCTCCGGCAACAGGCTCTGCGGAATAGGAACGCTTGGCGGCAAGGAGGGCTCTCTTGTTTTCTCGCGCGGTCAGTTCTTTACAAAGATGAACGGAAAGAGCATAATCTGCGCAGGCTCTCATGGAGCGGATATAGATCTGAAGATGGAGCATTCGATGTTCAAGCTTTACGCCGAGGGCGGTGCGATAACCGGTATCGGAGACAGGACCGGTTCGGGCGATGTGACCATCTTGAAGAGCGAGCTTAACGTAACGCTTTGTACCGGAAACGGCTTTGCTATAGGCAGCGAGGGCGGCAGGGTAAGCATAGAGGGCGGTACGAAAACTATCAAGATAAACGAGTGAACGGAGGGAAGCTTTATGGACACAATGGAAAGCCGCAGACGTATACAGATAGGATTGTTGGTAAGTCATCTTGAAGAGGACTTTGACGATTCCGTCTGCGAGGGCGCGATGCTTGCCGCGGAGCAGGCCGACGCCAATCTTGTGATATTCCCCGGAAGATATATAGACGGAGTTTACGCGGACAAGCTGAGAACGGAGTACGAGTATCAGTACAACACGGTATTTCAGTATGCCTGCGATAACAAATTCGATGTGCTTCTCGTGCTTATCGGCACGATAGGCAGTCATCTCGACAAGGACAAAAAGAAAAAATTTCTCGATAAATTCAAGGTGCCGGTAATAACCATAACCGCAAAGGTCGGCGATTATCCGTGCATAACTATCGACAACAAGACCGGAATGCAGCAGGCTATACGGCATCTTATAGACGTCCACGGCTGCCGAAAAATAGGCTTTATGAGCGGACCGAAAACGAGCGAGGACGCTGTTGAAAGGCTGAATGTTTATAAAGAAACTATCGCCGAATACGGGATAGAATATGACGAGAGCCGTGTGGAATACGGCAATTTTTCAAAGTATGTATCCGATAAGGTCGGCGCGCTGATAGACCGCTGTCCCGAGCTTGAAGCGATAGTTTTCGCAAACGACCAGATGGCGTTAGCGGGCTATGCGGCTATGGAGGAAAGAGGCTTGAGACCAGGAAAGGATATTTTCGTAACAGGCTTTGACAACGACCCTGTAGCCGAGGAGCTTACCCCTCACCTGACCACCGTAAAAGCCGACCCGTCGGTGCTCGGCTATAACGCCGTTATCGAAGCGGTGAATTTTGTCAACAACGGCACGCTTGAAAAGGACAACATACCCTCGTCGCTCATCTGCCGAAATTCCTGCGGCTGCACCGGCAATCCGCGCCTTAAAACGCTCTCGTTCAAAAACATAGCGGAGGATCCCGAAAGGTTCGCGCATGAAACTGCGGATTTTCTTTTGGACAAATACAAATCGAGCGACGCGGCTAAACGATTAAGAGAAGAGTTTGCGGGATTTATACTTAAAATAAACGAATTTTGTCATGATACGAACACCGCGGATCTGTCGCTGCGCGAAGAGATATTGGAACGCGCGGACAGTCTTGCGAACGGCGACCTTTTCAAATTCGTGGTAATGGACAGCCTTTATGCGATCGTGGAATTTGTACACCAGTTCTATTCGGCGCGGCTGGAGGAATTTGACGACCTTATGGCGATAAATCAGCTCTTTATACAGATATATAAGATAATCGCCGAAAGAAACGCCTCCTACTGCAAGGACAAGCTTGACGACAATCATTTTCTTACCTGGCAGACAAATTCCATAACCCGCGATATGCTTGTATTTGAAGCCTATGACGACCGCGCATATCAGACGGTGGTGGACAAGCTGACGCGGCTGCATATGACGGCGAGCTATTTGTTTTCCTACGAGCCTGCGATAATAAACAGCAAGGAGGAGATCTGGAAAACGCCGGAGACTTTAAAGCTCAAAGCCTACCACAACGGCGGCGAGGCGATACAGCTTCCCCCCGAAAAGCAGAGCATACGCGGAACGGAGCTTTTTTCAAATCCGTATCTGCCCAACGACAGAAGATACACGCTTGTCGTCTCGACGCTCTTTTCAAACGAGGAGCATTACGGCATACTGCTTTGCGAGCTGGAGCATGAGTATTTCCATTATATCCAGTCGGTAACGGTACAGCTCTGCGCCGCGCTCAAAATAATAACGCTTATGAAGCAGCAGACCAAGATCAGGCGTCAGCTCCAGCAGAGCCTTATCGAGATAAAGGAAAACAATCAGATACTTAGCGATCTTTCCAAGCAGGACGAGCTTACCGGCGCATACAACAGGCGCGGCTTCTTTGAGGAGGTGCGTAAGAGGCTGAAGCAAAAGGCCGAGGAGGAGTACGGCTCGGGCGCTATCATGGTATTCGGAGACGTCGACAGTCTAAAGACCATAAACGACGGCTTCGGGCACGAGGAGGGCGATTTTGCGATACGCTCCGCCGCAGAGATACTGACAAACGCTTTCGGAAGCGATGAGATATTGGGCAGGATAGGCGGAGACGAGTTTGTAGTCTGCGCGTTCCCGTCAAAGGATATATCTATCCCGCAGTTAAGGGCGCATATCGAGGAGATAGCATTAAAATACAACCGCGAGCACGCTAAGGATAAACCGTATATCGTGCATATAAGCGTGGGAGTTTATCCGTTCAGCTGCACCGAATCGGTCGAGATAGGCGAATTGCTGAGCCACGCGGATACGCTGCTTTACGAGCAGAAAAAGCTCAAAAAACCGATAATCAAGGCTGAACGCCCCGATTGGCAGGACTGAAAATATATTTTCCGAAAATATATTTTCCGGAAATATATTTTAAAAAATTTTAATTTAAGGGAGATGCATTGACAATGAAGAAAAAATTGACGGCGATGCTGCTTGCGGCAGCTATCGCGGCAGGCGCGGGAGCAGCCGCTCCGACGGTATCCGACGCCGTGACAAACGGCGCGGTGATAACAGCGAGTGCGTCAAGCGAGGAGGATCTCGGCGAGATATACACCTCGGGAGACTATTCGTATTATCTCTGGGCTGACGGCGAATCGGCGGGCATCGTCGAATACACCGGTTCGGCGGAAGCTCTCGTTATCCCCTCAACGCTGGACGGACACCCGGTGAGGGAGATCTACATAGGCGCGTTTATGTCTAACACGACGCTGAGAAGCGTTACTATCCCGGACGGAGTTTTAGCCATCGACGGCGGAGCGTTCGACAGCTGCACCTCGCTGAGTACCGTTTCCATACCCGATTCGATGGAATATATAGGAAATTACGCTTTCTGCTACTGTCCGGAGCTGAAAATAGTCACCATACCCAAGTCGGTCGAAGAGGTGGGAAAATTCGCTTTCGGCTATGCGCTTAACGCGGTGACGGGAGATGAAATGAAATACCCCGACGACTTTAAGCTCAAATGCTATCCCGGCACGGCGGGCGAAAAATATGCCAAAGATAACGGCATAGATTACGAGCTTATAATAAACGTCGGCAAGGTCAAGGCGGCGGGCTATTCTTCTACGACAAGCACCGTTACGATAAAGTGGGATAAGGTGGAAAACGCCACCGGCTACAGGATCTACAAATACGACGCTAATAAAAAGAAGTGGATAACGGTAAAAGACACCGCCGCAAGCTCCAAGAGCTTTAAGCTTACAAAGCTGAAAGCCGGAACGACTTACAAATACAAGGTAAAGGCGTTCAACAAGACCAACGGCAGGACCGTCTGGGGCGCTGCGAGCGACACCATTACCACCGCTACCTGCCCGTCAAAGCCGACTATCAGCAAGGTGAGCAAGTCCAAGACCGCGGTAAGAGTTTACTGGAAAAAGGTAACGGGAGCAAGCGGATATAAGCTCCAGCAGTATGACAGCGCGGCTAAAAAATGGAAAACCGTCAACACGCTGAGATCTTCCGTAACAAATTACAAGGTGACGGGTCTCGAACCCAACACCGCCTACAAGTTCAGGATACAGGCGTACAAAAACGCCGGCGGTCAGAAGGCGTTCTCCTCATGGAGCGCGACCAAAAAGGCGACCACCAAAAAGTAAGTCATAAAAAATTTACAAATTTTAACGCGCCGAGTGGTTGACAAGATCACTCGGCGTATGTTATAATTATAAGGCATTCGTGATCTAAAGACAGCCGGCATAAAGGTAAGTCCGGCCGAGGAGCGGAGTATTTTTTATCATGCTTTTTTCACTTCTCCTTTTGTTCCTTCACGGAGCTTGGAGAAGTTTTCTTTATTTGCACAATGCTATTTTTTGATTCAAGAGGTGAAAAATATGGCAAGTGAAAAGGTTCTGGCTTCAAAAAAGGAAAGAGTCGCGCAGCTTGCAGAGCTTATCAAAAATTCCTGCTCGGGCGCGCTTGTTGATTACACCGGAATAACCGTTGAGGAGGACACAAAGCTCCGCAGAGAGATGCGCGAGAACAATATCTCCTATTTCGTTGAGAAGAACACCATGCTTCGTCTCGCTTTCAAGGAAGCGGGTATCGAGGGACTTGACGACGTTCTTAACGGCGCGACCGCTATCGCTGTTTCCGCAGACGATGAGACCGCTCCCGCAAGAGTTCTCGGCAAGTACGCCGACGATCTCGGAGACAAGAAGTTCTTCCTTAAAGCCGGCTACATCGGCACGACCGTTTACGATGAAGCGGGCGTTACCGCGCTTTCAAAGATCCCGTCAAAGGAAACGCTGCTCGCACAGCTCGTCGGTTCTTTGCAGGGTCCGCTTACAAAGCTCGCAGCTACTATCAAGGCAGTTGCAGAAAAACAGGAGGGCGACGCGGCGTAATTACCGCTTTGCCGAGGGCGGCTTGATAACAGCCGCATGACCCGCACGCGGCTATCGCCGCGCGACTTAAAATTTAAAGTAAAAGGAGTAAATTATCATGGCAAGTGAAAAAATTATGAATATGATCGAAGAGATCAAGGCTATGAGCGTTCTTGAGCTTAAAGAGCTTGTTGACGCTATCCAGGAAGAGTTCGGCGTTACCGCCGCTATCGCTGCAGGTCCTGCCGCAGCAGCCGCTCCCGCAGAGGCTGAAAAGACCGAGTTCGACGTTGTTCTCGCTTCCTTCAACGACGCTAAGATGAACGTTATCAAGGCTGTTAAGACTATCACCGGTCTCGGACTTAAGGAAGCTAAGGCTCTCGTTGAAGAAGCTCCCAAGGCTATCAAAGAGGGCGTTTCCAAGGCGGAGGCTGAGGACCTCAAGGCTCAGCTCGAGGCTGCGGGTGCTACTGTTGAGCTTAAGTGATTTTATGAAAAATCAAAACGGCGGAGTTTTATGCTCCGCCTTTTTTTGTGTGAAAAAATATCAAAGCGATTTGTAGTAAGTGTTTACATTGGTAAGACCGAGGATATAATCTACATTGGTCTTGTAAAACTCTGCAAGCTTTATCAATATCAAGGTGGGTACGTCATTTTCCCCGGTCTCGTATTTTGAATAGCCCGTTTGAGACATATTCAGCGTATGAGCTACCTGCGTTTGTGTCAAATCTCTGTCTTCCCTTAGATCGCGTATTCGTGGGTACATATTGTCAACCTCCTAAAAAACTGCTAAAATAATTATAAATAATTTAGCGAAAGGTATTGACTTTTAACCTGAAACAGGTTATAATATATTTAAGATACCACGGTATAAGGAAATTTATGCTAATAGTATTTGATTTTTTTCTTTGAAAGGATTGGTGCAATTTATGGAAAAACGTAAAATTATTGCCGGTCTGCTCGCGCTGACGCTCGTCGTTGGGTCGGCGGGGCTGCCGGGGACGGTGCGTGAAAAGTCCGGTGTTGGTATTGCGGCGAGTGCGTTGAACCAAGAAGTAGTTAGCGGTGAGTATACATATATTATACTTGATGATGGAACAATTGAAATCAGGAGATACAATGGTGATGATGAGGTAGTAGAGCTGCCTAATGCTATAGATGGCAGGAATGTAACTTCTGTTGGTTCGATGACTTTTTTTAATTGTTATACTTTGAAAAGCTTGATCATACCTGATGGCGTAACTAACATTGCTGATGAAGTATTTGTAAATTGTGATAATTTTAAAAGCGTAAAGATACCCAAAAGTGTCACTAAAATTGGTAATTTCTCATTTCATCATTGTAATGCTCTTGAAAGTATAGAGGTTGACAGCGCAAATAATTTTTATTCATCAGAAGACGGCGTACTTTATGATAAAAATAAGGAAACGCTGTTGACGTGCCCGCTTTACAGGGAAGAATTAAATATACCTTATGGTGTAAAAACCATTGGAAGATATGCGTTTTCAGGAAATACAATAAAAAGAGTAATAATGCCTGACAGCGTTACAACTACTTGTAACTGATTTAGGGAAGTGAGGTTCACAGAAACTTTACAAATTTTAGTGTGGGCAGGTTAGCTACTTGAAA
>CANQCJ010000105.1 GCA_947589205.1 uncultured Ruminococcus sp.
CATTTTACAGGCTGCCAAAGCCGTAAACGTAGAGATCCCCTCGCTCTGCTATCTTAAAGACATCAACTGCATAGGCGCTTGCCGCGTCTGCGTAGTCGAGGTCAAGGGCGGAAGAGGTCTTGTGGCTTCCTGCGTATATCCCGTTGCCGAGGGCATGGAGGTATTTACCAATACTCCCGCCGTAAGAGCATCGAGAAAAACGACTATCGAGCTTATTCTTTCGAGCCACAACAAAAAATGCCTTTCATGCGTGCGCAGCACCAACTGCGAGCTTCAGAAGCTTGCTTCCGATTACGGCTGCGATGAGGACAGATTCCAGAGTGATGAAAAACGCTTTGAGATCGACAACGCTTCGCCGTATCTCGTAAGAGACAACAACAAGTGCGTTCAGTGTATGCGCTGCGTTGCCGCCTGCAAGAATGTTCAGAGCGTATCCTGCATAGGACCTATCAAGCGCGGCTTCAACGTTCATGTAGGAAGCGCGTTTGAAAAGAGCATAAACGAAGCTCCCTGCGTAGGCTGCGGTCAGTGTATAGTTGCCTGTCCTGTCGGCGCGCTCACCGAGAAGAGCCAGACCGACGAAGTATGGAAGGCTCTCAGCGATCCTTCCAAGAAGGTCGTATTCTTCACCGCTCCTTCGATAAGAGCTACCCTCGGCGAATGCTTCGATATGCCTATCGGAACGAACACCGAAGGAAAAATGGTCTCCGCTATCAGAAGGCTCGGCGCGGACAGCGTATTCAACATGGACGTTACCGCCGACCTTACTATAGTTGAAGAGGCTAACGAGCTTATCGACAGGATAAAGAACGGCAAGACTATGCCTATGTTCACCTCCTGCTGCCCCGGCTGGGTAAAATTCTGCGAGCATTATTATCCCGATATGCTCTCATACCTTTCTACCTGCAAATCGCCGCAGGCGATGTTCGGCGCGGTGCTCAAGAGCTACTACTGCCAGAAGCAGCACATTGATCCCAAGGATCTGTTCGTAGTCAGCGTTATCCCCTGCACCTCGAAGAAATTTGAGGTAGGCAGAGACGAGATCAACAAGACTCCCGATATACAGGACGTTGACGTTGCGCTCACCACGCGCGAGCTTGCGAGAATGATCAAAAATTCCGGCATAGACTACGCTAACCTTGAGGACGGAAGGTTTGACGAGCCGTTCGAGGTAGCTACCGGCGGCGGAGCTATCTTCGGCGCGACCGGCGGCGTTATGGAAGCCGCTCTGCGTACTGCCGCTACTATCCTTGACGGAAGCTGCGAAGCTATCGAATTTAAGGAGGTCCGCGGAACAAAGGGCATCAAGGAAGCTACCTACAGCATCGCAGGTCAGGAAATAAACGTTGCCGTTGCATCGGGTCTTGCCAACGCGAGAACTATCCTCGAGCAGATCAAGTCGGGCGAAAAGAATTATCAGTTTGTCGAGATAATGGCTTGCCCCGGCGGCTGCATCAACGGCGGCGGTCAGCCGCTCCAGAGCGATTCTGTAAGAAACTATGTCGATCTCAAGTCCATAAGAGCCAAGGCGCTTTACGATCTTGACGAGAGCTTAGAGCTTAGAAGATCGCACGAAAGCCCGGTCATCAAGCTGCTCTATGACGAGTATTTTGACGAGCCCGGCAAGGCGAGAGCGCACAGACTTCTTCACACGACTTATGTAAAGAGAAGCGCTCACTGAGCAATAAAAATAACGGCGGAGCTGTAAAAGGCTTCGCCGTTTTTTATTAGCCGTAATTTTAAATAATATTTTCCAAAAACGCCACCGTCTTGCGGTCGAATTTAAGATCCAACGCTTTCATGTCCTCTTCTATCTGCCAAGGCTTTGAAGCCGCGAACACCGAGCTGACAAAAAACGGCTGACTGTTCAGATAGCCGAGCGGGATAACGGCAGGCGGGATACCCTGCTGTTCGCTCAGCTGACGCACCCTTGCGAGCCGCGCAAGATTCGCCGTGCTGGTAAACTGACCCTCCGGCATACTCTTGCTGGTCGTTCCGTGAGCGAGCTTTGCGAAAAAGCCCTTAGCCTGCGGCGAATACGCCATGAGCGGCATCTGCGTGCGCTGATACCATTTAAATTCCCGCAGGTTCATGCAGACGACGGTCGGATCGTCAAACATATCCGTGCTGCTGTGAGCAAGGCTGTAATTTATCTGACTTACCCGAAACGGCTCTAAGCCGTTAGCCTCAGCAAAGCGGTTGGCTTCCTCTATCCTTGCCGCCGTCCAGTTGGAAGCGCCGAGAAAACGCACCCTTCCGCTTTGGTAAAAATCATTCAGCGTCGGCATTATCTCCTCGACCGGCACGCGCTCATCATCGCGGTGGAGAAAATAAATATCCGCCTGTTCGATATCGAGCACCTCGAGCGAGCGCGCAAGATCGGCTTCAAGCTCTTCGCGCGACAGCCGCGAAACGTCCATGCTTGAAAAATCGGGGTGACCGCCCTTAGTGCATATTATCATCTCATCGCGGCAGCTGCGCTCCTTTAGCCATCTGCCGATGACCGTCTCGGAGGAATCCTCGCCGTCGTCCAGCCAGGAGCAGTAAGCTCTCGCGGTATCGAGACACCTTCCTCCGCAGGCGTAATATGTATCGAGCAGCTCAAAATAAACATCATCGGTATCTTTTCTTTCAAAATTCGCCGTGCCCATCGTCAAAGAGGGCAGCTTTAAGGAATATTTATCGTTTTTAATTTCAAATTCCGCCACGTTATTTCACCTCAATCAAAAGTCCGGTCGTTTTTAAAATATGATATCACATATTTATAACCTATTATAAAGTAAATTGTAAACAAATTTTTATTTTTTGCCCAAAACGCTTGACAAGTAAATTAACTTGATATATAATATAAATGTTGTAAAGAATTTTTGCTTTACGGCTTCAAAGCCGCAGCATTGAAGGGAGCGCGTAAGGTCTGTGAGCGAGTTAGAGATAGAAAAGAATATCCGCATGGGCGTGCTTCTCGATCTTTACGGGGCTTTGCTTACCCCGCGGCAGCTCGACATGACAAGGCTTTATTTTAACGACGACCTGTCGCTTTCGGAGATAGCGGAGCAGTATAAGATAACAAGACAGGGCGTTCATGACGCGATAAAGCGCGCGGAGGAAACGCTGACGGAATATGACGATAAATTAAAGCTTGCGCAGATGCACGAGAAGCATAAAAATGAGCTTTACGAATTTAAACAGCAGGCGCTCGCCGCGCTCGATGAGTGCAGAAGGGTGAGCTTCGGCAAGAATATTGCCGATAAGATAATCGCACTGCTTGAAAATCTTGACGAGAAATTAGAAGAGTACGAAAATACGGACTATTAAGGGAGGGCTGATAAATGGCGTTCGAGGGTCTTTCTTCAAAGCTCGGAAGCGTGTTCAAAAAATTAAAGTCGCGCGGCAAGCTTTCGGAGGCCGACGTTAAAGAGGCTATGAGAGAAGTCAAAATGGCGCTTCTTGAAGCCGATGTAAGCTATAAGGTCGTAAAGGATTTTGTTAATAAAGTTACCGAGAGAAGTATCGGAGAGGACGTGCTTTCAAGCCTTACGCCCGCTCAGCAGGTCATAAAGATAGTAAACGAGGAGCTTATCGCGCTTATGGGCGACGGCAGCGCGAAGATAAATTTCCCGAACAAGCCGCCCTGCATTATCATGATGTGCGGACTTCAGGGCGCAGGCAAGACGACTCACGCCGCTAAGCTTGCGAAGCATTTTAAGGAAAAGGAGCAAATGCGTCCTCTGCTTATCGCCGCCGACGTTTACCGTCCCGCGGCTATAGAACAGCTAAAAATTGTCGGAGCAAAGGCGCAGGTGCCTGTTTTTGAAATGGGTCAGATAGATCCGCGAAAGATAGTAAAAGAGGGTCTTAAACACGCGTCCGACTACGGCAACGATCTTGTTATTATAGATACCGCAGGCCGTCTGCATATAGACGAGGAGCTTATGAATGAGCTTGTCGATATCAAGAGGATAGCTCAGCCGAACGAGATAATGCTCGTTGTGGACGCTATGATAGGTCAGGACGCGGTAAAGGTCGCTTCAAGCTTTGACGAAGCGCTCGGCATCGACAGCATTTTAATGACGAAGCTCGATTCCGATACCAGAGGAGGAGCCGCGCTTTCGGTGCTTTCCGTTACCGGCAAACCGATAAAATTTGTCGGCATGGGCGAAAAGCTCGACGAGTTTGAGGTGTTCCACCCGGAGCGCATGGCTTCGAGAATACTCGGCATGGGCGATATGCTCACGCTTATCGAAAGGGCGACAGCCTCTATCGGTGAGCAGGACGCCGAGAGAATGGCTAAAAAAATGCAGGAGACCGGATTCGATATGAACGATCTGCTTGAAAATATGGAGCAGATACATCGTATGGGTTCGATGTCCTCTATCATAAAAATGATACCCGGCGCGGCGCAGGTCACCGATGAGCAGGTCGAAATGGGCGAAACTCAGCTCAAAAAGACTAAGGCGATGATTCAGTCTATGACAAAGGCTGAACGCGAAAAGCCTTCGCTCATCGACCCTAAACGCAAGCGCAGGATCGCCGCCGGAAGCGGCACTCAGGTAGCCGACGTCAATCAGCTTTTGAGACAGTTTGAGCAGATGCAGAGAATGATGAAAAAATTCGGTCTCGGCGGAAATCTGCACGACAAAAAGGCGAAAAGACGCCGAGCAGGAATGCTCAAGCTTATGGGCGGCAAATAACAAAGCCTGACTCGCGCGTTTACAGCGCGCTTATGGAAAAATATGCTATGGAGGTGAAAAATAATGGCGGTAAAGATCAGATTAAGAAAAATGGGCGCAAAGAAAGCCCCTTTTTACAGGATAGTAGTCGCTGATTCAAGATATCCCAGAGACGGACGTTTCATTGAGGAGATCGGTTATTACGATCCCACAAAGGATCCCGTTGTTCTTAAAGTCGATGACGAAAAGGCAAAGACTTGGATAGCTAACGGCGCACAGCCTACCGACAGAGTTAAGGCGCTTCTTAAAAAGAACGGCACTCTCTGATTCGTTTTATCAAGCCCGGATTCGTCATGGAAGCAAAAAGCTTCGTGACGAATTTCAAGCGGGTCAAACAAATTCAGCAATTTTCTTGAAAGGAATGTGGAAATAAATGGAAGAACTTCTTAAAACAGTCGCAGAAGAGCTTGTTGAAAACAAGGACGCGGTGAGCGTAACGACAGACCCCGAAAATGAAGAGGGCGTTATCGTTTACCATCTTCATGTTGCGGAAAGCGATATGGGCAGAGTTATCGGCAAGCAGGGCAGGATCGCTAAGGCTATCAGAGTAGTCATGAGAGCGGGCGCTGCAAGGCGCGGACAGAAGATCATGGTCGAGATAGACTGACAAACCTAACTGATAATGAATAATATTCACCTCGTTTGGAAATACTTTCTGCGAGGTGATCTTTTATGTCTGAAAAATTAAAAACTGCGGCGGTGGGCGCGCTCTGCGGAGCGGCAAACGGTTTTTTCGGTTCGGGCGGCGGGATAATCGCCGTACCGCTGCTGGAAAATGACGGCATGGAAATAAAAAAGGCTCATGCGACTTCTATAGCGATAACGCTGCCGTTAAGCATTGTCAGCGCGGTAGTTTATTTTTCAAAGGGAAGTCTAAATATTACGGAAGCGTTAAAATATCTCCCCGGAGGGATAGCGGGGGTCGCGGTCGGCGGACTGCTCATAAAAAAGATCTCGCCCGTAATGCTTCAAAAGCTTTTCGGCGCGGTCATGATATATTTCGGCGTAAGAATGCTGGTGTTTTGAAATGACTTGGGTAATGGTGATACTTATTTCGTTTCTGTCGGGAATAGCGGCGGCTATGGGTCTTGGCGGCGGAATGTTCCTGATAGTTTATCTGACATTATTCGCAAACGTCGCTCAACAGAGCGCGCAGGGGATAAATCTTGTGTTTTTTATTCCCGCAGCCGCAGCCGCTTTGTATTTTCACACCCGCTCGAGGCTTGTCGAATGGAAAAAGGTCCTGCCTGCCGCAATAGCGGGCGCGGTCGTCGCCGCGGTATGCTCATATATCGCCAATACGCTTGACGCTTCGATAATAAAACGTCTTTTCGGCGCGTTTATCCTGCTTGCGGGAATGAAAACACTTGCTAAAAGGACGAATGACGAGCTTAAATAAGGCACGGTCTTTTTTAGGCAAAGCTTCAAAAATGCTCAAAAAACCGACATCTGTTGAAATCTGACTGTTTCAATATCTTTTTTATGATGATATAATATGTATATCAAATAAAAGAGGAGGACATTTATGGCATCGGGTAAATCAAAAGGTTTTTTCAAAAAGCATTTTCAGACGATAGCCAAGGTCGGTATCCTGTGTATCCCGACGATCTACACGACTTTGTTTTTGGGTTCGATGTGGGATCCCTATGGAAACGTTGATTCGCTGCCGGTAGCGATAGTAAATTCCGATCAGCCGAGCGAAAGCAGCGGAAAAGAGCTTGCCGTCGGCGATGAGCTTGTCGAAAAGCTTAAAGAAAACAAATCGCTTGATTTCCATTTTGTCAGCAAGGAAGAGGCTGACGAAGGACTTACAGACGGGACCTATTACATGGTGATCTCGATACCGGAGGATTTTTCCGCTAACGCCGCAACGCTGCTCGATGAGCAGCCGAAAAAAATGCAGCTTAGTTATATGACGAATCCCGGTACAAATTACATCGCTTCAAAAATGAGCGAATCCGCGCTTGCAAAGATCGAAAAGCAGGTCAGCGAAAGCGTTACGGAAAGCTATGCAGAGACGATTTTTGAACAGCTAGGCACGGTAGGAGACGGCTTCGGTCAAGCCGCGGACGGCGCGGGGCAAATTTCAGACGGAACGGAGCAGCTTGAAGAGGGCAACACGACAATAACGGAAAATCTTCAGCTGCTTTCCGACAGCACCCTTACGTTTGAAAACGGCGCGGAAACGTTTGTCGAAGGTCTTACCGAATACACCGACGGCGCGAACGCTCTTAAAGACGGAGCGGCGCAGCTCAGCGACGGCATGGCGCAGCTTTCCGCTTCCTCCGACAGCGGCGTAAAACAGCTTAAGGACGGCGCGGCTTCACTTAGCGCGGGAATAAGCGAATATACTGCGGGAGTAGACAAAGCGGCTGACGGTACGGCGCAGCTGAAGGCTAACGAAAAAACGCTCAATGACGGCATTGCGGCATACACCGACGGAGTTACAGCGGCTTTTCAAGGCGCGGTAACGCTTGCGGAAAACACCGGATCGCTGAACGACGGACTTACAGCCTATACGGGCGGCGTTTCTCAGGCTTCCGCAGGAGCGGCTTTGGCTTATCAAAACGCACCGACGCTTACGGCGGGTATAGAGCAGTACACGGCGGGAGCGGGACAGCTTGCCGAGGGTACGCAAAAGCTCTTTGACGGTACGCAAACGCTTTCCGCGGGTATGGCTCAATATACGGCGGGCGTTTTGGCGGCGGACGCGGGAGCAAAAAAGCTCACAGAAAACAACGCGGCTCTTATTGCAGGTTCTAATCAGCTCAACGAC
>CANQCJ010000106.1 GCA_947589205.1 uncultured Ruminococcus sp.
GCGACCCGCCCATGCTCGTCCAAGGGCTTATAAGCATCGCGCTTACAAGAAATTCCGCGGCAAAAGCGGGCGTTAAGGAAATAATCCAGCGCGGCGAAAGGGTGCTTTTCTATCTTAAAGATATTGACCCCGCCTGCGCTCCCAAGCTCGTTGAAAAATACCGCGAGAGAATAAAATTCATTCAGGGAGAACGCGAGGGATTTTCCATAGATATAAGCCCCAAGCAGCCGACAGCCGAGCTGATTTCCGAAGCGGTCGGGATACTTAGCGGAGTTTGTAAATAAATAATTAAAAATACCATAAATTCTTGAAAAAAAATACAAATTACGTTATAATATATTTAGATGATTTTTGAAACGGAGATGTTAAAATATGGGCGGTTTTTTCGGAGTCGCTTCTAAGGATAACTGCGTGTTCGATGTTTTTTACGGCACCGATTATCATTCTCATCTCGGCACGCGCCGCGCGGGAATGGTCATGTACGACAAAGATAAGGGATTTGACAGGGCTATCCATAATATAGAAAATTCACCCTTTCGCACTAAATTTGCCGACGATGTAAATTCCATGAGCGGCACTATCGGTATCGGCTGTATTTCCGACTATGAGGCGCAGCCGCTGCTTATTCGCTCTAAGCTCGGAACTTACGCCATTACCACCGTCGGAAAGATCAATAATACCGAAGAGCTTATGGAAAAGGTCTTTGAAAAAAGCCATCTGCATTTCTTTGAAATGAGCGGTGGAGAGGTCAACGCGACAGAGCTTGTCGCCGCTATAATCAACCAGAAGGACAGCCTGCTCGAGGGTATGCTCTACGCGCAGGAGATAATCGACGGCTCTATGACTATGCTCGTTATGACTAAGGAAGCGCTTTTTGCCGCGCGCGACAGGTTTGGAAGAACTCCGGTCGCTATAGGCTGCCGCGATAACGGTTACTGTGCGGCTTTTGAAAGCTTTTCCTATCTGAATCTCGGCTTTTCCGATTACCGCGAATTAGGTCCGGGCGAGATCGTGCGCATAGACTGCGAGGACGTTCAGACTATCGCCGCGCCGAGAAAGCAGATGAAGATCTGCACGTTTTTGTGGATATATTACGGCTACCCCTCCTCGGTCTATGAGGGCGTGGGCGTTGAGCAGATGAGATACAACTGCGGCAGAATGCTTGCAAGCCGCGATGACGCAAGTCCCGATCTTGTAGCCGGCGTACCCGATTCCGGTACGGCTCACGCGATCGGCTATTCAAATTATTCCAAGATACCCTTTGCAAGACCGTTTATAAAATATACCCCGACCTGGCCGCGTTCATTTATGCCGCCTAATCAGTCGATGAGAAACCGCATTGCAAGAATGAAGCTTCTGCCGGTGCAGAGCCTTATAAACGGAAAAAGCTTGCTGCTTATAGACGATTCTATCGTGCGCGGTACGCAGATGAGAGAGACGACCGAGTATCTTTTTAACAGCGGAGCTAAGGAGGTACATATCAGACCCGCCTGCCCGCCGCTGCTTTTCGGCTGCAAATATCTCAACTTCTCCCGCTCAAATTCCGAAATGGATCTTATTACGAGAAGAGTTATCGCCGAACGCGAGGGAGATAATGTTTCTCAGAAAACGCTCGATGATTACGCAGATCCCGAAAGCGCCAACTACTGCGAAATGGTCGAGCAGATAAGAAAACAGCTCAAGTTTACTTCCTTGAGATATCATCGCCTTGACGATATGCTCGCTTCGGTGGGCTTAGACCCTTGTTCACTTTGTACCTATTGCTGGAACGGCAAAGAATAAATTATATTTTTAGGAGGAGATCATAATGATTTTAAAAAGGATCGCGGCAGGCTTTTCCGCCGCCGCAATGGCAGCAACTCTTATCGCCGCAGGCGCACTTACCTGCTCGGCTGACGACGCGGAGATCACTGCCGACGAAAACGGTGTTTACGGACAGGCCGGTATCTGCTGGATGGTAATGGATCAGTGGGATCACCGCAGAGGAACAGAAGAGGGTCCTCTCGATGAATCGGGAGCTATCGAGCTTTCCGGTACATATCACGATGTAAACATCACCGGAAACGGCGAGTACACCGTTGACATGAGCGGCTACTATCCGCCAAACGACGCAGTTACCTACAACATAGGCTACCTGGGTCTTTACACCACCATGCCTGTCGAGACTCCCGAGGACGGCGGTACGGTAATTATCACACTGACCGAAGCCGTTATCGACGGTACGACCTACACGATAACGGAGTCTCCCCTGCCGGAGGATTCCGAGCTTGACGGCAAGATCTACAAGATCAAGAACGGCTACGGCGAAAACGCTAAGACCGAACCGGAAATGGACGCTAAGGCTTGGGCGACTACCGACACCATGTCTATCACCTTCACCATCGAGGGTCTGCCGACCGACAAGATCGCTGACAATGCCGACGAGGTAATAGAGCAGGTCTACGGAAACGGTTCTATCGAAAACGATCCCGTTGAAGGAGAGGAAGAAAGTGCGGCAGAGGAAAGCGCTGCGGAGGAGAGCGCGGCTGAAGGAGATACTGCCGAACCCGAAGCAGAAGCAGAGGAGGATACCGACGGAACAGCTGCAGCTTCCCCCGCTGACAGCACCGTCGAAGAGGAGGACAGCAGCCCGCGTATCGGACTTATCATAGGAATAGCTGCGGGCGTTATCGTTGTCGCAGTAATTGTAGTGGTTATAGTCAAGAAAAAATAATTAAAGCATGAGAAAAGACCGTTTTCCTTTGTTTTGGAAAGCGGTCTTTATTTTTTTATTGCGCTCACGTCAGACCTATAAGATCCTTAACGACCTCCGCCGCTATAAGCAGCCCTGCGGCGGGCGGAACAAAGGCGACAGAGCCGGGTATGCTTTTGCCGGTCTCGCTGTCTGTAGGACCGCCTTTGGCAATATGAGGCTCTTCTTCGGAATAAACGACCTTTACGTTTTCTATCCCGAGCTTTTTAAGCTCGCGGCGCACTACCCGCGCGAGCGGACAGACCTTTGTTTTTGAAATATCAGCGGCTTTGAACGCGCTCGGGTCGAGCTTGTTTCCCGCGCCCATTGCCGAGATCACCGGAACGTCAGCGGCCTTTGCGCGCTTTATTATCTCTATCTTCGCGGATACCGTGTCCACCGCGTCTACCACATAACTATACTGCGCAAAATCGAAGCTGCCGGCGTTTTCCGGAAGGAAAAAACACCTGTGAAGCGTAAGCTTTATATCCAGAGAAATATCCCTTATCCGCTCTGCGGCGGCGTCCGTTTTGTACTTGCCGACCGTGCTGTGAAGCGCGATGATCTGGCGGTTTATGTTTGAAAGGCTTACCGTGTCCTTGTCTATAAGATCGAGCGCGCCTATCCCGCTCCTTGCAAGAGCCTCCGCCGCATAGCCGCCTACTCCGCCGATACCGAAAACGGCAACGCGGCAGTTTTTTAAACGCTCTGCGGCTTCATCGCCAATCAGAAGTCTCGTGCGCGAAAGCTCCTCGGAAAGATATTCACCCATCGCTTCAGCTTCCCTTTTCTTCAAAAGCCTTGTACTCGGCGTTAAAATCCTTTAATTCCGATTCTATCGTAGAGCTGTAGGTCTCGCGAAGCTGCGTCCATGTGTACTGCGAACCGTCGTCGTCCGTTTTCATTACGGACGAATACATATACGGTATTACCGCTTCCTTTGTCGGATTCGTCGCGGCGTCGTCGTTGGAAAGAATTGTTGAGATCCCATAGCCCGGATCGACTACCTTTACATATTTGCTGCTGAGCGGCTCGGTGTTTGCCATATCGAACATTTCTTCCGTCCAATAGGGCTGCGATACAAAGAATTTTTCTCTGCCGATCTCTGTATATTCGCCGGTGTTGGCAACTCTCGCACATTCATACCAGCACTTTACAGCGTCCTTCTTTTCCGAACCGCTTACCCACATATACGCAGTTATGCCGATGGTCGTGTAATTGGTGTCGGTGTTGGGGTCGCGCGGCATGGGAACTATTCCCCATTCGTCGCCCTCCTTGGGAGTTACCGCCCATGTGCCCATTGCATAGAACAAAACGTTTTTCTTGAACGCGTCGGAAGCCGAGCCTAACCAGTCCGCATAATAAAGACCGTTTTTCTGAAGGTCATACAAAAGCGTTGACGCGCGGTCAAAATCGGGGTCTGTGATGTTGGAATAGTATTCGTCCTTTTCCTCGTCATAGGCTATCAGCGTTTTTCCGGTGGACTGGAATATGAACGGCGCGAACCAGCCGTTTACTCCAAAGCGCGTTTCGTCTCCCTCCGCCTGAGAGCAATATTCGTCCATAAGATCGTACCATGTGTCCCAAGTCCAGTCGCCGTTCATGTATAAGTCATACGGGTCGTCAAGATTGTTCGCGGCGATAACGCTTTTGTCATAGGTAAGCACCGAGAGCACATCGAGATTTATCGGACAAACATAATGCTTTCCCGCAAGCGTAAAGGTATCCGCAAGATCCTTCATATCCGCCCACATGGGGTCGCTGAAATTTACTATATCGTCTATCGGCCGGAACATCTGCTTTACGCAATAGCAGGGGAAGGTCATTTTCTGCTCATACCAGAAAAGATCGGGCGGATCGTTTGAAAGCACACGGTTTGCAAGCTGGTCGTATTTTGCCGTCGAGGCGCAGGGGGTGTATTTTATGCTGCCGCCCTTGTTTTCAAAAAGCGTGAGATCTACCCTTTTTTCCTGCGAATTTGCAGACGGGTTTATGTCAAAATATGAAAGCCATTCAAGCTCGGTCGGCGCGCCCTCCGGTATCGCGCTTATCGGATCCTCGCCTACCGGGTCGGGTACAAACACCTGCTCGGTATAGGACGAAGCGTCTCCCTTTGAATTATCACCCGACGAATTTCCGCAGCCTGTCGCTGCGGCGGCAAGAGCGTATGCCGAAAGCAGTGCGATGATCCTTTTTGGATCGGTCATAGCTATCAACTCCTTATAAAAAATTTTTTTGTTCGCCCGAGATCAGACGGTTATGCCGCTTATCAGAAAAACATATGTAATAGCAAAGCTTAACGGAGAGAGGATAAGTCCGGAAATTATTATTACAAGACTATGGCGGTCGACGGCTAACGGACGCCTGCCGCTTTTTAAAAGTATTTTGCGAACTCCCGGTGAGTATATCTTATCGCGCAAAATATTTTCCGCCGGGAAAATATTTCTGTACTCCTCGCCGTTGGAAATATATACGGCGGTGTCGAATTTGTCGTGCTTTTCAAAACGCGACAGCTCGGCTTCGCCGCGTTTGCAGGTCAGGGCGAGGATCGCGCAGCCTATGAAGAATACCGTCATTAAAAGCAGTATCAGCAGCATGGAAAAATACAGCAGCTTTAAAAGCGTTATCCCGCTTACGCCGAGGATAAGCAACAGCGCGGCGGCAATTACGGGGATTATGATGATCTCCAAAGCGTTTTCGCCCTTTCCTTGAAAAAATTATTTTATCGCCTTTACACGCATAAATTCTTCGGTTATCTCCTCGTCCGGAGCCTTTGTTGCAAGAGAAACGACTACTATCACTATCATCGCAACGATGAACGAGGGGAGCAGCTCGTAAATATCCCATACTCCTCCGAGCGGACGGACAGCGTACTTCCAGACGAAAACCATTATTCCGCCCGCAGCCATTCCGGCAAACGCGCCGTATTTGTTTGAACGCTTCCAGAAAAGCGCGGCTACTACGACAGGTCCGAACGCCGCGCCGAAGCCCGCCCATGCAAACGATACTATCTGGAATACAGAGCTGTCGGGATCCCACGCTATTCCGATAGCGACCAAGGATATTACTATGAGCGTTACACGCGCGATTATCATAGCGGTCTTGTCCGAGATCTTTATGCCGAGCATTCCTCTGATTATGTTTTCGGACGCGCTTGAGGAAGCGGCAAGAAGCTGTGAATCGGACGTTGACATCGTGCAGGCGAGTATTCCGGAAATTATTATTCCGGCTACTACCGCAAGCGCAGGGTGAGCGCTCATTAACAGAGCCATTTTCATCATTATCGTTTCGGAGGCGGAGCCTTCAAGATAGTCGATCCTTCCGTTTGCGGTTATGCCGAGACCGATAACGCCGATAAGTATCGCTATAAGCATCGCGAATACTACCCATACGGCGGCGATGCGTCTTGAGATCTTGATTTCGCGGCTGTCGCGGATAGCCATGAACCTGAGCAGAAAATGCGGCATTCCGAGATAGCCGAGACCCCACGCTACGTTTGCAAAGATCGTCATCGCGCTGTAAGGCTTGGCGGCGTCCGCCGCATGGTCGTAGGTCTGGCTCATTGTGAAATATCCCGGCAGGCTCTTGGCGTTTTCCATAACGTTATCCCAGCCGCCCGCATAGCTTATGCCGACAAATATCGTGACAAAGAGCGCGACCGTCATTACTATGCTCTGCACAAGGTCGGTATGGCTTGCCGCAAGAAATCCGCCGAAGCAGGTATAGCTTACGATTATTATCGCTGCGGCGATCATAGCGATATGATAGTCGATACCGAACAGCGATTGAAACAGCTTTCCGCAGGCGGCAAAGCCCGAACCGGTATAGGGAACAAAGAAAATTATGATTATAAGAGCGGAAACGCCCATCATAAGCTTGCTCTTCTCTCTCCAGCGGTTGGAAAAGAAATCGGGCAGGGTTATAGAACCGTTCGCTTCGGTGTAATTTCTAAGCCGCCTCGCTACGCACAGCCAGCTTATATATGTACCTACAGCAATGCCGATAGCCGTCCAGCCGGGGTCGGCTATTCCGGAAGCATAGGCAAGTCCCGGCAGACCCATGAGCAGCCAGCTCGACATATCGGACGCCTCCGCGCTCATCGCCGTGACGATGGGTCCGAGTTTTCTGCCGCCGAGATAAAAATCACCGACAGAAGTGTTCTGCTTTGAAAAACGAAAACCGATCACCAGCATAAATATCAGATACGCGATTATGGTGGCGATCATAATGACTTGTGAAACCAATTATTTTACCTCCAAAAACTATATTTGATTTAATTTTATCATATATTTATCACAATGTCAATCCCGTTAAAGTTTTGTTAAGATTTTATACATAAAAACAGCGCGGCTGTCAAAAGCCGCGCCGAAAGTCTGATCGTTTGATTTTATGCCTGTTCTTTTTCAAGCGCCTGTTTGAGCGCGACGGCAAGCTGCGCCGGACAGGACGTTCCTCTGCCGTTGCAGTCGGTGTTTTTAAGCAGCTCGATAAGCTCGTCCGCTCTTCTGCCGACCGCAAGCTTCGCCACTCCCTGCGTGTTGCCGTTGCAGCCGCCCAAGAATTTTACGCTCTTGACTATGCCGTTGTCGATCTCAACGTCTATCCTGCGTGAGCATACGCCTACAGGCGTGTATGAAACTGACGTCATTTTTTCAACTCTCCTTTCAGCCCGTTCTTGCGT
>CANQCJ010000107.1 GCA_947589205.1 uncultured Ruminococcus sp.
GTGGATATAACCGAGAGCGTTTTGCAGCATTTTGAAGATATAGGGCATGACAAAACGACCACAGCGTCGTGTTTGAAAACGGTCAGGCGCGCGAACGCACCAAGGTACTCATGGATATCGCCAATCAGGTAAACGGACTTGTTATCGGCACGGGCGACCTGTCGGAGCTTGCGCTCGGCTGGGCTACCTACAACGGCGACCATATGTCGATGTACGCGGTGAACGCCTCCGTTCCCAAAACGCTCGTGCGGCATATCGTTAAATATTACGCCGACACCTGCAATTATCAGCCGCTCAGCGAAGTGCTGCTCGATATTCTCGATACGCCCGTTTCGCCGGAGCTGCTGCCGACAGACGAGAGCGGTACGATGATAACTCAAAAGACTGAGGATCTTGTCGGACCGTATGAGCTGCACGATTTCTTTTTGTATCATCTTGTGCGGCGCGGAAGCGAGCCGAAAAAAATACTCCGTCTCGCGCGCTGTGCGTTCGGGGGAGAATATGACGAACAGACGATACTTTATTGGCTCAAGGTCTTTATCCGCAGATTTTTCTCCCAGCAATTCAAGCGAAGCTGTCTGCCGGACGGCGCGAAGATAGGTTCGGTAACTCTTTCGCCGCGCGGAGACTGGCGTATGCCGTCCGACGCCTGCGCGGATATCTGGCTTGAAGAATTAAATTAAAAAAAGAGACTGTCCGTAAAAATGCGGACAGTCCTTTTTAATTACAGTCTCTGTACAACAAAGATCTCGTAGATCGCCTTGACGGCTTTTTCAAAATCGCGTTCGTGAACGCCGATGATTATGTTAAGCTCGCTCGAGCCTTGGTCTATCATTTTTACGTTTACATGGGCGTGCGCGAGAGCCGCGAAAATTCTTCCAGCCGTGCCGCGTTCGCTCTTCATGCCGCGGCCTACGACCGCTATCAGCGCGAGATCGCTTTCTATGTCGATCACGTCCGGGTGAACGTTTCTGTGCAGACCGGAAAGTATCTCCTGTTCGCGCTCTGCAAATTCCGCCTGATGAACGATAATGCTCATCGTGTCGATCCCAGAGGGCATATGCTCGAAGGATATGCCGTTTTTCTCAAACTGCTCGAGTACCCTTCTGCCGAAGCCTAACTCGCTGTTCATCATGTCCTTTTCTATGTTTACTACCGAGAAGCCCTTTTTGCCGGCTATTCCGGTGATGGTGTAAAGCGGCTTCTGGCAGGTGCTTTCAACGATAAACGTACCCGGGTCGAGCGGCTTGTTGGTGTTTTTTATGTTTATCGGTATACCCGCCTTGCGCACCGGGAAGATAGCGTCCTCGTGGAGCACTCCCGCGCCCATGTAGGCAAGCTCTCTTAATTCCTTGTAGGTTATTGTGCGTATCGGCTGAGGGTCTTTGACTATCCTCGGGTCGCAGATCAAAAATCCCGAAACGTCCGTCCAGTTTTCATAAAGATCCGCGCCTATGCCTGCGGCGATGATAGAACCGGTAACGTCCGAGCCGCCGCGCGAAAATGTTTTTATCGTGTCGTTGGGGGTAGAGCCGTAAAATCCGGGAATGACAGCGCGCTCAACGTCCTTTAAGCGTTCGCCGACAGCCTTTAACGTTCTTTCGGAATCAAATTTCCCGTCGTCGCCGAAGAAAATAATATCCGCCGCGTCCACGAAATCATAGCCTAAATAAGCGGCGAGCACTATGCCGTTGAGATACTCTCCTCTTGAAGCGGCGTAATCTCTTCCGGTGCGCGCCTTAAAGCAGTTTTTCATAGTCTCAAATTCGCTGTCGAGCGAAATGCCTATATTAAGCTCCTCGATTATGCTCTTGTATCTTTCCTTTATACTTTCAAATTCCTCGTCAAAGCTTTTGCCCTTTACCGCAAGCTCATAGCAGGAGTAGAGCATATCGGTGACCTTGGTGTCCTCCGAAAAACGCTTTCCGGGAGCGGACGGTACGACGTATCTTCTCGACTCATCGGAATTGATTATCTCCGCTACCTTGCGGAACTGCTCCGCGCTTGCAAGCGAGCTTCCTCCGAACTTCAATACCTTTATCAAAGCTATCTTCTCCTTAAATATTTATTAGCTATTCCATTATAAGCCAAATCGTTAAAATAGTCAATAAATAAACAATACAACATATTGTTAATTTTTCGTGTCCTTTCAGAGGTAAGAGTCTGCGGCGCGGTCTTAACAGCTCCGTCCGCCTTGCGGACTTATTATCTAAGCTCTAACCTGTTGAATGTTAATAATTTTACAGTCAGTCTCCGTCATAGGTGCAGCATATGCCCTTGCCGGAATTTTTCGCTTTATATAGCGCGCGGTCGCTTAAACGCAGCATACAGTCGAAGTCGTATTTTCCGCAGTTTACCAGCTTTTCGGTAAATATTCCCGCACTCGCGCTAAGTCCCAAAAATTCAACGTGGTCGGAAAACTGTTCTTTGAGCATTTTCAGCAGATCGTCCGCGTCGTTTTGTATATCGTGCAGATAGCAGGGGCGTTTTATGACGACAAGAAATTCGTCTCCGCCGAGACGGGCGATAAAATCCTCGGGAAATTTTGTCTGCAAAATATGCGCGGTAAGCTCTAAGGCGACATCGCCCATATGGTGTCCGCTGTTGTCGTTCACCTGCTTGAAATTGTCGAGGTCTACGGAAATAAAGGTTATCTGATGAGCGGTGTTTATTGCGCTCAGATATCCGAAAAGTCCCCTGCGGTTGTTTAGTCCTGTCAGGAAATCGGTGTTCGCGCTTTTTATCGTACTGCGCTCTTTGAGGCGATCCTCGGTGACGTCGCTGAATATACCGATATTTCCGATAGTTTCGCCGAAGGTATCGTGTATCGGCTCTTCGCCGTAATGGAGGTATCTTTCCTCGCCGTTTATCTCTATGCAGATCTCCTCGCGCTCGTTGAAGCGGATTATCTTGCCGGAAAGCTCCTGCTGTTTCCAGTCGTAATAGCTTTTTCCGATAATAGCGTCGGTGTCCTCGAAAAGCTCGTGGAAGCGTGAGTTTACGCTTAATATTATGCCCTTTTCGTCCTCGACGAGGGTGGCGAACGGTATGCTTTCAAGTATAACGTTAAGCTCGCTGTTTATATTGTGAAGATCGGTCACATCGTGCGCAATTCCGCAGGTGCCGATGATCGTTCCGTCAATATCTATCAGCGGGGATTTGTAGGTCTTGAATTCTCTCATGCCGCCCTTGGTCTTGACCTTTTCGTCAAAAATGCAGGTCTTGCGGGCTTCCATGACGATATCCTCCGATTCAAGACAGACATACTCGCCCTTTTCGTACTCCTCCTGCGGGATATCCCAGATATAATAATGACCGCGCTTGTATATCTGCCGCTTGGTTTTTTCGACCGCCTTGCAGAAGCTGTCGTTGACGTTAAGGTGCGAGCCCTTTTCGTCCTTGAACCATACAAGGTCGGGGATAGAATCTATCGCGGTGTTAAGGCAGACGGAAAGCCTTCTCGAATCGCTCATATCCTTAAGGCGCGTTATCAGCTTTGAAATATATACGCTCAAAAGCCTTTCATCATATCTGTTTTCGGTCGGCATGACAAAAAGCTCGTCGGCTAAGCTCAGCGCTTCATCGCTCATGCCGTTCAGCTCGTTCTCGTCTAAAATAAGCGCGCAGAGAACGCCCTTTTCCTTTGCGGCATTAAGCGTTTCGATATCGCCGTCTATGACAGCCGCGCTGTCGGGCGTTTCGGACGCGGTAAGCTCGCAGTCCTCCGGCAGTACGATGCTTTTAAGTATATTTCCGACAGCCTCAGCCGCCCTGCCGTCAGCCGGCTCGGCGGTTATTTTTATTTTACATAAATACATAGGAAACGTCACTTCCTTATATAACTTGAAATAGGAGATAGAGTTTAAACTATTATACCATAAATTATAAAAAATGTCAAGATAATTTTACAATTGTTCAATATTTTTTTTAAAACGCTGCAAACGCGGCGTTTTTAAACTTGATTTTGGCACTTGATTTTTTCGGCAGGATATGATATAATAAAATTCAAGTTCAGGTTTGCATCGAAAAAAGGAGGAGCGGTCATGTATCAGTCATGGGTAGTCGATGCATGGATAGACGGGAATTTTGATGAAAAGCTTGCGCTTTTGCTCGCGCTGCTGCCGTCTGTCGTCATTTTGTTTTTGGTTTTAAGAAATATAAGATACAAGAAAAAGCCGCTCAAAAAATTGACGGCGGTGCTTGTTGTAAGCGCGTTCTGCTGCTTTCCGGCAATTATCATAGAGTTTTTCGGCATGATATTGTTTGTGCTGATACTTACTCCGATAGGTATCGACTATGAAGGACCGCTGTACAGCTTTTTAAACTATCTGATAGTAATAGCCGGCTCGGAGGAGTGCTGCAAATTTTTTACCTTCAGATGGATGATATTCAGCGACCGCGAATTTGACAACACCTATGACGGCGTCGTTTACGGCGCGGCGTCCGCTCTCGGGTTTGCTACCATAGAAAATCTCATGTATGTTTTCGGCAGCGGCTACGGCGACCTAAAGACCGCTCTGCTGCGCGGGGTAATGTCTATCCCGCTCCACGCGATAACCGGTATCGTTATGGGATACTATTTCGGCATTGCCAAATACCGCAGGTATAACAACATAAAGCCTAAGTCTCACCCGGAAATATTCGCGCTGGCTTTTTCGATACTTCTGCACGGATCGTATGATTATCTTCTCAGCGTGCCGGATATTTACAAGACCAAGGAAAGCAAGGTCATCGCCTATATGCTTATCGGGGCGATAATAATTTTTATTTACATACTTACATGGTATACGATAAAACGCGCCAAAAAAAATTCGCACAACATCTACAACCGTTACTATTACGAGCAGCTTGACGGCGTTTTGCAGGATATGGCGGGCGGAAAAACTACCGAACACCGCCGTACGTTTTTCGGCGTGCCGTTCGGCAGGGTCAACGGGTTCGACCCGTATCACCCGTATATCGTTGTGGTACTGAGCCGCTTCATGCACACCGCAGAGACGATTGAGGACAGAATCAGCGCGGCGGTCAGCCCGCAGCGAGAGTTACGGTGCGTCCGGCGCAAAGATCTGTGACCTGTCCGCGCTGCAATGCAAGCGTTATTATGCCGGCAAAATTCTGCCCGAGCTGCGGACAGCCGCTTCAAAATTCAGTGGAGGGTGAACATATTTGATAAAAAAGCTTTTTTCTGCGATAGCTGCCATCGCTTTGGCATCAGCCTTGACTATCGGCGTCGGCGCGGAGGACGGTTCGGAGCAGGAGGACAGCTCCTCGGTCTCGGTCGTTCAGACCAACGCCGCTAACGAAACGGAGGATTTCAGCTACAGCGAGGACGGAAACTGGAGCTATACCATGCTTAACGATCTCACCATAGCGGTGAGCGGATATTACGGCGAAAAAACCAACGTAGTCGTTCCCGAAACGATAGATAATTTCACCGTAACGGCGATAGGCGGCGGCTGGTATACCGATGAAAACGGCGAGAGCGTGCTTTACGGCAACATTCACGGCGTTGAATACAGCGATGACGGCAGTATCGCCAAAAGTCAGGTGTACAGTCCTTTTTCCGGCAACGGGAAAATTTTCGCGATAACGCTTCCCGAGACAGTAAAATATTTAGGTGCGATAAGCTTCAAGGGCTGTACCTCCCTTAAAACGGTTAATCTTAACAACGATATAGAGATAATCGGCAACAGCTGCTTCGAGGGCTGCACGGCGTTAGAGGAGATAACTCTTCCGGAAGGCTTAAAGCTTTGCGATCAGAATATGTTCAGCGGCTGCACCGCGTTAAGTACGGCAGAGATACCGAAAAATGCGCGTATAGAAGCTTCGCTGTTTGAAGGCTGCACGTCTTTGTCGAGCGTTACCCTGCCGGAAAATTATACATATCTGCCGCCGTCGATCTTCAAAGACTGTGCCTCGCTTAAAGAGATCGCCTTGAGCGATACGCTTGAAAGCATAGGCGACAGCGCGTTTTACGGCTGCTCCTCGCTAAGCGAAATAGCTATCCCCGACACGGTAAAGACTATCTACAACAACGCGTTTTACGGCTGCTCCTCGCTAAGCGAGGTCGATATGAGCGAAAATATCGAGGCGCTCGGCAACAACGCGTTTGCGGGCTGCGCGATAAGCGAGCTGACCCTGCCGGAAACGCTTCTCGGCATCGGCAAAAACGCGTTCGGCACGGACGAAAACGGCGTCGTTACAGACGGCTTCCTGCTGAATTGTCCGTCCTATTCGGCGGCGTTCGACTATGCGGTCAAAAACGGCATAGCCTGCACGGCGGAGACCGTGACCGCTCCGCTCAACAGCGATGTCAGCGGCGAAAACGGAGGTCCCTTTGCAAAAAGGCTTTCTCCCGAAAAGGCGTTATACATTCTCATCTTCGCGGCAGCCGCGCTCATAGCGGTCATTGTGCTGATGATAGTGAACCACATAAAAGCCGCCGCCGAGAGCGAGGAGGAATAATAAAAACAGCGGGTATGTGCCGACATACCTGCTTTTTTTGTCCGCTCTGCGGGCGGCTTACCGCTAATAAACATTTTTACTCAAATTATCAGGATTTTTATGATATGTTGTGTTATACTTAAATTGTTCCGGAACGTAAGGAGGGAAAAGCCTGAGACCGCACAAAACTTGAAAAGAGGTTTGAGAATGGATAATTTTAAGCTGGATAGTCTGCGCAGGGCATTGGAGTACACGGAGGAACACCTTAGTGGTGATTTTTTGCAGAAGGAATGTGCCGCGGCGGCGATGTGTTCGCTTTCGGGACTGCAAAAGCTGTTCAGATACGTTTTTCATATCAGCATCGGCGATTATGTCACAAGGCGGAGAATGACGCTTGCCGCCCGCGCCTTGAAAAGCGGACGTTCCGTGCTGGATACTGCGCTCGATTACGGCTACCGTTCGCCGGAGGCTTTTGCACGCGCTTTTTTCAGAGTGTGGGGCATAACTCCGCAGAGGTACGCAAAAAACCGCAGCTTTACCGAGCTTTTCCCAAAACTGGATCTTCCGCAGACAGCGGATCATAAAGGAGGACTAATAATGAAAAACAGGTTTGATATTACCGAGCTGTACGACCGTATACGCTCAAAAGAGGGCAAGTATGTTTTATGCTTTGATACCTGCTGCTTAGATAACATCAACAAGAGCTGCGGCAGAAAAGCCGGCGACGCCGCTATAAGAGAATCGCTCAGCCGCATTGAACAGGCGTGCGGCG
>CANQCJ010000108.1 GCA_947589205.1 uncultured Ruminococcus sp.
CGGCAAGCGATCTGCCTATCTCGATATCATATGAATCGTCAACGATCTTTCTTAATTCTACTCTGAATTTCAATGCATCTTACCCCCAAATAGAAACTATTACTTTTATTATACACCATTATAAGGATAATTGCAAGGGTTTTAGGAAAAATATTCATAGGTTTTTAATTTGTTGAAAATTTTTTCGTATAGTTTAGAGTCGGTTTAAGATCAAACAAAAAAATATCCCCCTTTTTTGCACCTTTAACGCTTGACAGCTCTTAGTGTTGGTGCTATAATCTAAAAAAGGGGGTCGGTATTATGTTGGACAACGATTTTGTTATTTCGTCTCAAAACGATCTTATCGAAGCCGTAAAAAAATACGGCTTTCTGCCGTTTTTTGCTAATTCTGTTCCCGGGTTTTCGATAGAAGAACACATTTCTCCCGACTGCTGGTATTTTAACGACAGCGGACGCTGGGACGCTTGGGAGTGGAAGGGAGAGGTCATCAGAAGGACCGGGTGCGCTTACGGGAAATTTTTTGAGAAAAAAGCGGTCTACATCAGCCGCGAATGGTTTATCGAGCTTGCTAATTACCGCCGCGACGGGTATGATTTTGACGCGAGATACGACGACGGTCTTGCAAAGCATTCCGACAAGGTTTTATTTGAGCTTATCGACGAAAACGCGCCGATAATTTCCAAAAAATTAAAAAAGCTCGGTAACTACCGCAAGGGCGGAAACAAGGGCTTTGACACCGCGATAACGCGCTTGCAGGAGCTTTGCTACGTCCTCACAAGCGATTTTGTCTACATGACCGACAAGCACGGCAAACGCTACGGCTGGGGCGTTGCCGAATATTCCACGCCGGAAAAATTTATGGGCGATGATTTTATAAGTAATGTTTACCGCCGCGAACCGAAGGAATCGTATCGGATTGTTTTTGAGCATCTTCAAAAAATTTTGCCGGAAGCGACCGAAGAACAGATACGGAAAATTTTAAAATAAAATTTTTTTGAGACTAAGAAAATTTCAGCCTTACATACAAAATATCGTCTTTGTATTCCGCCGAAATTTCTCCGCCCATTCGCTTTGCAAGCGTCCGCGCGATGGACAAGCCCAATCCGGTGGAATTTCTCGCCGTTTTTACCGTGTAGAACCTGTCGAAAAGGCGCTCGGCTTCGACAGCGGAGAGTTCTTTTGCGTGGTTTGAAAAAACCATTTCTCCGCTGTCGCTGAGCGTTATTTTTAAGTCGCCGTCACTGTATTTTACGGCGTTGTTTAAAAGATTGCCGATTATCCTTGTGAGGTATTCATTGTTTAAATTTGCGGTCATCCTTTTTTCGGTAATGTCTATTTGCGGGGTAATTCCCCTTTCGGAAAGCTGCGCGTAACAGCCCATTATGCTGTCCTCTAAGACCTTGTTTATCAGCACCTCTTCGGTTTTAAGCTCCGCGTTATCCGACAAAATCACCGAATAGCGGAACAGCTCCTCGGTCAGCCGCTTCATAAGCTCCGCGCGTTCCTTCATTATCGAAATATATTCGTCGGTTTTTTCGATCTCCTTATGCTCCTCGAGCAGCTCAAGGTATCCGCAGATAGACGTCAGCGGGGTGCGCAGGTCGTGGGAAATATTTGTTATCGCCGTTTTTAATTCTATATCGCCGTGCTTACAGTGAAGGTATTCTTTTCGCAAAATTTTCAATTGCTTGTTGATGCTATCGGCAAGCTTTTTCATTTTTTTGTCGCTGCTTGAAACGGTGATGAGCTTGTTGGTATCGGTCTTTAAAATTTCTTCAAGCTGCTCGGAAATTTCCTTTGCGTCCTTTTGCATTAAAATGATTTTCAAAATCAAGATCACAATTACGGCAAAAAGAATAAAACACAAATACCCCATGACGTTACCTCTTTTTTATTTAAGATCCGCTTTTCTGAACAGCGCGTATCCCGATGCTGTCAGTACAGCCGCAAAGGCTAATGAAAATGCTATGTATTTTAACGGCGAAAAATCGGGCTGAGGCGAAAGACCTTCCATTAAAAATATCTGCGAAGAGGGCAAAATTTCATTTATATATTCAATGAATTTATTGTTCGGGAAAAAATCGCTGAAAGCCGGCAAAGAATTTATCGTATAAGCTAAGTACACGGTCAGGACACCGCCTGCAACGCTCCTTAACGCTGTGGGAATAAACACGGCTGCTGCCGTAAAAGCCGGGACGGCAGTGAGATAAACAGGCAGTGCTTTGAAAAAATTCTCTTTTAATACTTTCATTGCTTCCGTATCGAGCGGCTCAGAGCGGAAAACCTCCATATAGAAAAATATTTTCCCCGATAAAATATATACTGCTATAAAAATTGCAGTCAAGATCAAAGCAAGCAGCGCAAATATGATCTGATAGGAAAAATATACTTTAAGCCTTGTGTGACCTATTATCAATTTGTTGCGTACAGTGTTATTTTCAAAATCCTGACTTATGAAAACTCCTGTGACAGAGCAGATGAGTATCGCGAAAATGGCTAATAATTCACCAAATCCGAGATATATCGTATTGCGGTTCGACATAGAACGAAACGCGCCGATAACAGCGTATATGAGAGTTATTACAAGCATTGAAACGATTATATCGTGAAGCTTATGAAGCTCCGTATTTAAAAGCTTACTCATCTTCGCGCACCTCCCACAAGCTCCATAAAAAAGCCCTCTAAATTCTCGTCATGCTCGGTCATGCTGATGACCTCGCAGCCCTCCTTTGAAAGCTCGAGCGCAAGCCGTGAAAAAACAGGCTTTGCATAAACATCGGCGGTTTTTTCGTCTAAAATTTTATATGCAATACCCATGCCGTCAAGCACCCTTGCGAGAATTTTTGTGTCGGTCACTTCCATGTGTATACATTTGCGGCAGGCTTGCTCCAATTCCTCCGCGCTCATTTCTTTTACTATCCTTCCGCTGTCGATAAAGCCGTAATGGGTGGCGAGCTTTGAAAGCTCTTCTAAGATATGACTTGAAATAAGCACTGTTATCTGACGCTCGCGGTTGAGCTTTAAAATAAGCTCACGGACTTCAATGATCCCCTGCGGGTCAAGTCCGTTTATAGGCTCGTCCAATATAATAAGATCGGGATTTCCGCAAAGCGCGATGGCAATGCCCAGACGCTGTTTCATTCCCAATGAAAAATTTTTCGCCTTTTTCTTCCCTGTGTTTTCAAGCCCCACCAGCTTCAGCAGCTCCTCGATCCCGTCAAAGCTCGGCATACCTAACAGACGGTACTGTATTTTCAGATTTTCCTCCGCGGTCATGCTCGGATAAATTGACGGCGTTTCCACGACCGCTCCGATTCTGCTGCGCGAACGCGATATTTTGCTGTCGGTACTTTTTACACCGTACAGCTCAAAATCTCCGCTTGTGGGAAATTGAAGCCCGCAGACAAGACGGATAAGCGTGGTTTTTCCCGCGCCGTTTTTTCCGACAAAGCCGTAAATTGAACCCTTGGGAATGTTCATCGACAACCCGTTGAGAGCTTTGAAATTTCGGTACTGCTTGCAAAGCCCGTTCGTTTTCAAAACATATTCCATATTGATTACCTCCTTGAAAAAATTGTATCATATGAAGGTCAAGAAAGCTGTCAAGGAAATGTCAAGATTTTGTCAAAATTTCATTTTAAAACCTATCCCGTAGACCGCCTCGATATGGTCCCTTCCGTCCGCCGCCTGAAGCTTGCGGCGGATATTGCTGATGTGCTGCCTCAGCGAACGCTCGGTGCAGTCGGGCGTATCAAGGCTTATCCTTTCAAGGATAGTTGTTCTGCCGACAGGCATATCGGGGTCCCGCATTAACAGCTTTAAAATTGCACACTCGGTGCGCGTCAGGCGGATCTGTGTTTTATCTATCACTGCCGTCAATTTATCCGGATAAAGCGTGATATTTTTAAATTCAAGAACGCGCTCGTCAACGTTTCTTTTTCGCAGCTGTACGGCGATCCTTGCTGTAAGCTCGTGAATGTTAAAAGGCTTTGTCACATAATCGGCGGCTCCCGCAAGCAAAAGTCCTACCTTGTCGGCGGCATCGGCTTTTGCGCTTACCACTATTACGGGAATATCCTTTATCTCGGGCAGCAGCTCTTCGCCGCAAAGTCCCGGCAGCATAAGATCTAACAGGATAAGATCGGGCTTATTTTTTGCCAGCACAAGCTGCGCTTCCGTTCCCGAAAACGCTTTATCTACAGCATATCCCGCGCTTGTCAGCGCGTCCGTCAGAAGTCTGCTTATCTGAACATCATCGTCAACGACAAGTATTCGGTACATTTTTCCACACCCCCGCAATTTTTTATTATCTTATTATAACACAACGGTAAAATTTTTGCAAGCATCAATTTATTTTTTTGGCGGTAAAATGTTGACATAACGCCTTTTTTTGTGATACAATAGAGACAGCAAAAAATATTTAAGGTCGGTGATAATATGCTATGTGATGCTTTGCGCGAAAGGCTTGATCCGCGCAGCGGAGTTGTTCTTAAAGCAGCGCAAAATGATAATAAATATTGGCAGACCGCTTTTGATGCTGTCTGGAAGGGACGTATTCATTTTATTGTGGTCGAATCCTTATTCCGCCGCAATTTCGGGCATTATTATGTGATGCGCGATGAACAGTATATCTCGCCCTGCTTTGCATATACAAGGATAGACGAACAGCTTTTTAATATCCTGCAGAGTATGATAGATGATATTGAAAACGGAAGGTATGACAATAAAAAGACGCTGCGCGAAAGGATCAAATCATTTGCCGCACAAAACGGCTTGGTCTCATACATGAATAATACAAAATGGCGCGAATTGTTTGACGGCATCGGCAAAAAAATGCCCGATATTTTATTACAGTATAAGCTGCTTTTTGATGAGAACGCGCCCGTTGATCTTTGGGTATATTCCGCTGATGAAGAGCTGCCGCATATTGACCTCGCTCGGATCGAATGGCTGAAGCTCAGGCATACCGTTACCGAATACAAGCATATTGGAAATTTGCTCCCGCCCGAAGAAAAAACATATGATAAAAAAGACGAAATTTTAGAGATACTTCATCGGTCCAATATTCCGTATGAATACATTGAAAATGAACAGGCTTTTATTATTTACGGCTACAAAAAATGAACCGATCGCCTAAAAATTTTATGTCAGCTTTTTCAGAAAATTTTTCTGCAAACGACAGTCACGCAAAATGAATTTTCATGGATATTTGCAAAAATATCGCCGTTCATTTTATTCATAAATCTGCGGCAGATGTATAAACCCAAGCCGTTTCCGCTGACCCTTTGTGCGTTTGAGCCGCGCCGGAAGCTGTCGAAAATATGAGAGATCTCCGCTTCGGGAAGAGTGCATCCGCTGTTTGAAATCGCAATCAATTTGCAGTCCTCCTCATCGGAAATTTCAATTTTTATTAATTTTCCGTCGCCGTATTTTATCGCATTTTCCATGATATTCTGCAAGACCTCCTCGAGTCGCCGAGGGTCGCAGGAAATAAGGCAGTCGGTGTAATTTTCTATCGAAAAAATTGTTCCGGTAAGCTCGAATTTTTCCGCATAAAATTTCTCGATCCTTCTTAAAACCGACGAAAGATATTCTTCCCCTTGACAAACGGAAAAATCCATTATCTCGCCGCTTATTTTGCTCGTAAGCTCGCTTACATAACGCTCTATTTCATCTGCCTTTAAATTTATTTTTTCGGCGCATTCACACTGCTTTTTTAAATCGGGATACAAATTTTTTTCGATAGCCTTTGCGTATAATTTTATAGCCGAAAGCGGAGTTTTTATGTCGTGAGAGATCGAGAGCATCGCAGTCTTTTCGCGTTTTATCCGCTCCAATTCCTGCTTGCGCGAACGTTCAAGCTCTTCGCGAAGCATTTCCAGTCCCCATACGAATTTCCCGAAAAAACGCGATCTTGTTTCCTTTAGAGGCGCGTTCAATTTTCCCTTCGCAAGCGCATACGGAAGCTCGCTTATCTCGTTGAACGGCTTTATTATTTTTTGGCGGATAAACATTAAAAATGCAAAAATAAATGCAAGAAAACACAAAAAGGTCATATTAAAAATTTTCAAAAAGCTTTTGTCCGCTTCATTTTCCTTATATTCGATGCAATAAAGCTTTGAATCTATATTTTTAATTACAAACGGCGCGTCGATCTCGGATAAATTTTCTTCATCACATTCAAAAATTTTTGAGATCGAAGTATATTCATTCAAATTTATTTCTTCTTTATTTGAGATCTCTTGCGCAACACGGTTGACTTCTACCTTGAAAATTCCAACGTTTCCGCCGCTTTTCGGGAAAAGGACGTTGAAAAAAATTAAAAATGCAAAACAAAAAATAAAAAAAGCTAAAAAAATTTTATCAAAATTTTTCATCAAGCCCACCTGTATCCTTTTCCCCAGACGGTGATAATTTTTTTCGGCGCTTTCGGATCTTTTTCGATTTTTTCACGCAGATATTTTATGTGTACCGTCAGCGTCTGAAGCTCTGATTCGCTGTCGCTTCCCCATACCTTATTGAACAAAAATTCCTTGCTCAATGTCTGACCTTTATTTTGCATGAGAATTTGCAAAAGCTCGCATTCCTTTGCCGATAAATTTATTTTTTCATCATTTTTTGTGACCGTCGAGTCGGAAATATTGAGCATAATACCGCCGTCGGAAATTATGTCGCGGGCGAGTCTGCGCTTGAAGATCCCTTTTATCTTTGCAAGCAAAATTTCAACATCGAACGGCTTTTCTATATAATCGTCCGCGCCCAGCAAGATCCCGTTCAGCTTGTCGTCTCTGCCCGTCCTTGCGGTCAGGATTATTATCGGTACATTGTCTCTTTCGCGCAGCCTTTCACATATCGAAAAGCCGTCTATATCGGGCAAATTTATATCGAGCAGGACAAGCCTTGCCCCGTATTTTTCATACAGGTGCAAGGCTTTTTTACCGGTTTTTGCAATGCTCACCGTGTAATTTTCCGTCCTTAAAAAATCCGTCAGCAGCGCGCAAATTTCTTCGTTATCTTCAACAAGAAGGATATCGACCATTTTACCACCCCATCTCCATCAGCCAGTTGTTCAGGCCGCGCTCTCTGTCGCGCATATTTTTTTCACTGTCTGTATTATACTCCCCTTTTATATTTCCGTCAACTATAAACAGCACCTTTTCACATCTCGACGCAACTTTTACATCGTGCGTTACTATCATCATCGTCGTTCCGCT
>CANQCJ010000109.1 GCA_947589205.1 uncultured Ruminococcus sp.
TCCCCTTGCCAGGTGAAACAGCACCGTTTCAAGGTTATCCGACAGCGTGTGTGCGGTCGCGGTCTTAGCTCCGTCCGCGCATTTTTCAAAAATCGAATATCTTAGCCTGCGCGCGCCCTCTTCAACAGAAACGCCCAAGGTCTGCGAATACGCCGCGGCGTCCTCACGGTGTACGAAAATTTCGACGCCGAGACGGGCGCACAGCTCTCTGCAAAATGCCTCGTCCCGCTCGCTCTCCTCGCCCCTCAGCAAATGGTTCACATGACAGGCGAAAACGTCATAGCCCAATTCCTTTAACGAGAGCAAAAGCGCAACGCTGTCCGCTCCGCCGGAAAGGCAGCACATTATAACTTCTCCCGGCTGCGCCATATCGTATTTTTCTATAGTCTCGGCTATATTGCTTAAAAAGCTGTCATTCATTTCTCATTTCCAATCCGCGGAACAGCTGATATTCTCCCTGGAACGAGAGCTTTATCGTGTTGACCTCGCCGTGACGGTTTTTCGCCACTATACATTCCGCAATATCCTGCTGATCGGTGTTTTTGTCGTAATACGCGTCGCGGTACAAAAACAAAATTATATCCGCGTCCTGCTCGATAGAGCCCGATTCGCGCAGGTCTGAGAGCATCGGGCGTTTGTCCTCGCGCTTTTCCGCGCTTCTGGAAAGCTGCGAAAGAGCTATCACCGGGACGTTCAGCTCCTTAGCCATCAGCTTCAGCTGCCTTGTTATTTCGGAGACCTCGGTAACGCGGTTGGTATGCCTGTTGGGCGATTCCATGAGCTGCAAATAGTCTATGACCACAAGCCCGAGATTTCTCAGCCGCCTAAGCTTTGCTTTCATCTGCGGAACGGTAACGCCCGCGCCGTCGTCAATATATATCGGCAGCTTTGAGATAAGATCGGTCGCGCTTACAAGCTTTTCCCAGTCGGAATTGTCGAGCCTTCCCGAACGCAGCGAGGTATTGTTTACGAGCGCAGCGGAGGAAAGCATTCTCATTACAAGCTGCTCCTTGCCCATTTCGAGAGAAAATATCGCCACGTCCTTTCCGCTCGTTCGGCAGGCGTTAAGCGCGATGTTTATCGCAAACGCGGATTTTCCGACGGCGGGACGCGCGGCGATTATTATCAGGTCGGAATCGTTAAGTCCGTTCGTCACCGCGTCGAGGCGTTCAAAGCCCGCTTTCAGATTCTGATGCTTTTCAGCGTCCTCTCCGCTTATCTCCTGCAAATGCTGATATGCCTCGATGATTATGCTGTCTACTCTCGTAAGCCCCCGCACCTCGCGGCTCCTTATGTCGTAAATATTCTGCTCCGCCCTATCGAGCAGCGCGGAGGGATCCTCCGTGCCCTGCGAGGCGTGCTCGATTATATCGTTGGCGACCTCTATCAGCCGCCTTATATGATATTTTTCATCTATTATTTTGCAGTATGTTTCGATGTTCGCAGTAGAGGGCACGCCCTCCATAAGTCCGGAAAGATACGTCTTTGCCATAGCGGACGTTTCAAAAACGCCCGAGCTGACCGATTCGTTTATTACGGTTATTATATCCTCCGTCCTCGCGTCGGAAAACATTCTTACAAGCACCGAAAAAAGCCGCTGATGCAGCGGAAGATAGAAGCTTTCGGGAACAAGCAGCTCTACTACCGCGTTTAGAGCGGACGGGTCTAACAGTATGCCGCCGAGCACCGCCTGCTCCGCCTCCGGCGCATATATCGGCTTTCTTCCCGAAAGCTGTTCAAACGTCTCCGAAAAGCCGTCAGCCATTTATCCCTCTACCACCTTTATTTTTATAGAACAGCTCACACCCTGCGTCATTTTTATGACGGCGGTGTAATCTCCGAATGACTTTATCTCCTCCGAAAGAGATATTTTTTTCTTGTCTATATTATGTCCGAATTTCTCGCTCAGGGCGTCCGCCACCGCGGAGGTCTTTACCGCTCCGAAGAGCTTTCCGCCCTGTCCTGCTTTTGCACTGATCGTTATTTCCGCGCCCTCGAGCTCAGCGGCTATCCTTTGATTTTCAGCCCTTTCGGTATCGAGCTTATACTGTGCGGACGCCTTTTTTCCCTCAAGCTCGCTCAAATTTTTCGCCGTGGCTTCCTTAGCCAGACCGTTTTTGAGCAGATAATTTCTCGCATATCCGTCAGCCGCGTTTATTACATCGCCGGCCTTTCCGCTTCCCTTTACGTCCTTTACAAGTATTACCTTCATAGTAATTATTCTCCTTTTCGTCAGTTTTAATTATTCCTTATATAATCATCGATGGCCGCGGTCAGCTGCTTTTTCGCGCCCGCTATGTCGCTTTCAAGCTGACAAGCCGCCATTTCGTGGTGTCCGCCGCCGCCTAACTGCTCCATTATCACCTGAACGTTGTAGCTGCCCAAGCTTCTTGCGGAAATGTTCGTTTTTCCGTTAAGCTCATACAGCACGAACGAAGCGTTTACTCCGGTTATTTCAAGCATTTCGTCCGCCGCCTTTGAAGCCGCCACCCTTATGTTGTCGCAGCTCCTGTCGGCGCAGGCGATGGCGCATTTGCGGTAGATCTCCGAGGAGGTGATTATATCCGCCTTGTTTCTGTAGGTATCGAGCGAATTTGCAAAAAGCTTCTTGACGGCTATCATGTCTGCGCCCAGCTTTCTTAAATACGCCGCCGCTTCAAACGTGCGCACGCCGGTGTTCATTACGAAATTTTTCGTATCGAGCATTATTCCCGACAGCAAGGCTTCCGCCGTCTGCGAAGAGATCTTTACATTATCCGGGAAATATTCCAGCAGCTCCGCCACCATTTCCGAGGCCGAGGAAGCCGACGGCTCGTGATAGAAAAGCTCGCTGTTTTCTATCGCCTTTACCATAAGCCGATGATGATCTATGACCGCTATATGATCGGCCTTTGAAAAAAGCTCCTTTGAATCGAGTATCTCGGGATTGTGCGTGTCGGTTATTATAAGAAGCGTCTCCTCGTCAAGCTTTGCAAGCGCGTCCCTCGGAGAAATGTAGTAGCTCTTTATGCTGTTGTCCTCGATATATTTTATAAGCTGCTTTGCAAGATTTTTTTCCGGGTCTACGGCGACGTATGCCTCCTTTCCCATGCTCTTTATCGCGTCGCAAAGCCCCGTCGCAGAGCCTACGCTGTCAAGGTCTCCGTAGGAATGACCCATTATCAGCACGCGCTCGGACGCGTTTATCATTTCGGTCAGCGCGTTGGCTATCATTCTCGATCTTACGCGGGTGTTCTTGCTCATGCCCTTAGATATGCCGCCGTAAAACTCATAGCCGTTTTCTGTCCTTACCGCCGCCTGATCGCCGCCTCTTCCGAGGCACATATCGAGAGCCTGCTTTGCGTATTTTTCGCTTTCGGCAAGATTTGCGGCTTCATGACCCACGCCTATCGAGATCGTCAGATTTCTTCTTTCTCCGATAGCTATTTTGCGCGCCTTTTCAAGTATCTCAAAGCGTTTTTCGATTATAGGCTGCAAATATCTTTCCTCAAGTATAACATAGAACCTGTCGTTTCCCGCCTTTCGTGAAATGCCGGTCGTGCCGTCTATGAAATTTTCTATCAGCCTTTCTATCCCGACAAGTATATGCGCCTTTTCGCTCTCGCGTATGTTCGAGATCATTTCCTCATAGTTGTCTATGCTTATTATTATTATCGACTGCCGCGAGCGGCGCATTTCGTAATCGAGCTCCACAAGCTCCGTCTTGTCGGTAAAGCAGAGCATCGACATATCCTCGGAATGCTCGGTATGTATCGCCCTGACCGTGTAGAACTTGTCCCCGTGACATACGGTATCGCCGTCCTTGGAATATATTTTTTCCATATCTATCTTGAATATATCCTCGATATTCAGCCCGTATGCCTCCTCCTCGGAATAAACGGTCCTTCCGAAAAGCCTGTTATACCAGACGATATTTCTGTTACTGTCTATTATCACGGCGGGCTCGGGGAAATTGAGCAGCGATTCCTTTTCGGTCTGATTGAGCTGCGAAGCGGATTTTGCTATATATCTCTGCGTACTGCTGCCGAAAAATATATATTCAAGTATCAGCAGCACCGAGCAAACGACAGACGCCGCAAGCAGCAGTCCTCCCTCGTTCTCCGTCGACGGCGAGGACAGCAGTATGCACGAAGCGCCGATAGAAGCAGCCGCGACGCCGGCAGTCGTTATTCTGATAAGCAGCTGCAGACCTGTTGTCCCTTTCATTTTTTATTTCCGTTCCTTTCCTTTTACTCGTTTATTTCCATCATTATCGGAAGTATCATCGGATTTCTCTTTGTTTTCTGATATATATAGTCCGATAAAGCGTCCTTCATCTTAGTCTTTATCGCGTTCCATTCGTGCATATCCTTATCGAGACACTTCTGCAGGGTTTCCGCGAGCAGCTTCTTTGAGGTCTCCATAAGCTCCTCGCTTTCGCGCACATAGACAAAGCCGCGCGATACGAGATCCGGCCCTGCGAGTATCTCGCCGTTTCTTCTGTCTACCGTTGCAAAGCAGATGATAAGCCCGTCCTCTGCGAGATGCCGTCTGTCGCGCAGAACGATAGCTCCGACGTCTCCGACTCCGAGTCCGTCCACAAGCACGTTGCCCGACGGCGCTCTTCCGGTTATCCTCATATCGACCCCGTCGGTCTCTATTACAGAACCGTTCTCGGCGATTATTATATTGCTCTCGGGAACGCCTACCGACATCGCGGTCTCGGCGTGGCGGATAAGGTGCTTGTATTCGCCGTGCACCGGTATGAAATACTTCGGCTTTGTGAGCGAAAGTATCAGCTTCTGCTCCTCCTGGCAGGCATGACCCGAAACGTGCACCTCATACATAGATTCGTACACAACGTCCGCGCCCTGACGGAGAAGATCGTTTACCACCTTTGTCACAAACTTCTCGTTGCCCGGTATCGGGTTAGCCGAGATTATTATAAAATCGTTCGGAGTTATGGTCACGTTCCTGTGCTCTCCGCGCGCCATTCTCGTCAGCGCGCTCATAGCCTCGCCCTGGCTTCCGGTGGTTATTATGCACATCTTGTCGTCGGGGTATCTTGAAATAAGGTCGATATCCACAAGCAGCCCGTCCGGTATTTTAAGATAGCCCAGCTCTATCCCCTTGCCGATAACGTTCACCATGCTTCTTCCCGAGACCGCGACCTTTCGTCCCGTTCTCGCGGAAATGTTCACTATCTGCTGAACGCGGTGGATATTTGACGCGAAGGTCGCTATTATTATCCTCTTGCCCTCGGCCTTGGTGAAAAGCTTTTCAAAGCTCTCGCCGACCTTGCGCTCGCTCATGGTATAGCCCGGGCGTTCGGAATTGGTGGAATCCGCCATTAGCGCGAGAACTCCCCTGCTTCCAAGCTCCGCAAAGCGCGCTAAGTCTATCATCGAGCCCTCTATCGGCGTATAGTCGACCTTGAAATCTCCGGTGTGGATAAGCACGCCGGCGGGGGTGTGTATCGCCATTCCCACGGCGTCGGGTATCGAATGGTTCACCCTTATAAATTCAACAGCCATACAGCCGAATTTTATCGTCTTGCGCGGTTCGGTCGGCATAAGCCGCACGGAATTGAGCAGACCCTGCTCCTTGAGCTTGCCCTCGACAAGCCCCAGCGTCAGCCGCGTTCCGTATACCGGAACGTTTATTTTTCTCAAAAAATACGGCAGCGCGCCGATATGATCCTCATGACCGTGCGTTATAACTATTCCCCTTAGCTTATCCTTGTTCTGCTCTACATAAGTAAAATCGGGGATAACGATATCTACTCCCAGCATTTCGCTGTCGGGGAAGGCGAGACCGCAGTCTATTATTATCATATCGTTTGAGCATTCGATAACGGTAAAATTCTTGCCTATCTCGTTAAGTCCGCCCAACGGTATTATCTTGACCGGAGCCTTTCTCTGCGGCGTTCTTTTGTCGTTCTGAGCCGTGCGGACATAGCTCGGCGCAAGCCTTGCGGCGGGCTGTCTCCTCTTTATCGGTTCGGCAGGCGAAAGCGGTATCCGGCGTTTTGACTGCGGGTCTTTTTCGGGAGCGGTGAGCTTTGAAAGCGTGCTTCCCTTCGGATCGGTTTTTAAGCGTTTTTTAACAGCGTCTGAATAGCGGTCTCTGTTATTGGTCTTATTCTGTAAATCCATCTGAATACATTTTTCGTCCGCAGGGCATAGCTGCGCCTTTTTTTACGGACGAACAAAACTCCTTTCCGTATATAGATCTTTTCAAAACGGTTTGAAAATTTTTTACGACTGATGATCCGACGCGCCCGTCCCGAAAAAAAAAGAGTAAATTGCTGCGGCAGGACGGACGTTATATTTTAGTTTTTACGTTAAAAGAAAAAACTAATTAGACGAACAAAAAATATCTTTTATTATTATAGCTCATTTTACGCAAATTGTCAATACCCTATCAAATATTATTCATCTATAACAAAAATATGTTCGGCAAAACAAGGCGTTTTTCGACCCTGCTTTGCCTTTTTTATATATTTTTTACAATTTTTTCAGCTTTTCAATTATCTCGTCGCAAAGCGCGGAGGCTATTTCGGCTTTTACGCTTTCGGTAAATATCATAATGCCCTTTGAATGCCTTAGCGGTCTTACCATAGCTCTCGTGCTTCCGTGACATACGACTATGCCCTCGTCGGACCCCTCTCTGCGGCAGCCCAACGCCCGATAGACCTCGTCGGCGCTGCCGCCCGTGACCGCGAACCGCTGTGCGGAATAAAACTCCGGCATATCCTCCACTGCCTCATAAAGGCTTAACCCCTTTCTGGAAAGATATTCGCATATCATACACATAAGCACCGCTCCGTCGCGGACGAAGAAATTGTCCGGTCTCGAAGCGACCCTGCGCGCCGCCGAATCGTTTTGATCGGTGCAGGAATGATAGTATCTGTAAAGCTTGCCGCCCATGCTCTCAGCAAGCCTGTCCGCCGCCATGGGATAGGTAAACGGCAGCGATACCGGTATATCCTTTTCAAAGCACGCCTTGACCGCAAGCAGTATCAGCCGCTCGTTTGAAAGATAACCCGTTTGGTCGGTATAGGCGGTGCAGGTCCTGCCGTCGTTTGAGATATGAAAAACTATCCGCTCGCCGTCTATATCGTTTCTTGACCTTATTATCTCGTCAGCCGTTCTTCTTATCGGCTCGTAAGAGCACCTTACGTCGGCGTTCACGCCCTTTAAAGCCTCCGGCAGAAGCTGGG
>CANQCJ010000110.1 GCA_947589205.1 uncultured Ruminococcus sp.
TACCGCTTCCTTGTTGTAGTTGTCCTCGGGCGTACTCGGAGTATCCGGTGTACTCGGGTTGCTCGGGTTACTCGGGTTGCTCGGGTTACTCGGGTTGCTCGGGTTACTCGGGTTGCTCGGTGTGTCGGGTCTGCTCGGGGTATCGGGGTTGGTTGGCTGCTGTTCGGAAGTGAACGAGAAGTTCTCCGCCGTGCGCTTCAGCTCTTCACCCTCACGGAATTCGATAGCTATAGTGTTTCTGCCGTTCTTAACAGATTTTTCGTTAAATGTCTGAGCGTTTATTGTGATATGTGTGCTGCCCTCGGACGGCGTATATTCGCCTTTTTCCTTATCAAGCTTTTCACCGTTGAACCAAAAATCTACAAAATTATCAAATTCACCGTATGAAGTAAATTCAAGTGCATCTGTTTCGGGATCAACGATATAACCGAAGTCGCCGTCCTCGTCTGTTCCGAGAGATACCTTGATAGCATAACCCTCGTCGGAAGCTCTATAAACGTTCTCATTGGTGTTATCCTTGACGACAAGTGTATACTTTGCCGTTGTTTCGCTCATCGCTTCGCCATAATAATTATATCCGGTATCGCTGTTATAATATGTATCCATACTTTCGGGTGTAAACGAAGCGGTAACTTCAATATCGAACGAGCCTGTTTCCTTCGGCACACCGTATATTTCACCGGTGTATCTGTTGAGCGTAACTCCCGCCGGGAGCTTTCCGCCTGTCAGCGTGTACTGCGGTATGAGCCATTCATGCTTATTGTTGGTCTTTATAAGATTTGCATAGGGTACATACTTTACTGCTTCATCGAGTGAGGTATTCTCTATCACGGGATCGCCGGCTGTACCGGTAAGCTCTATGATAACGTCATCCTGTCCGTCTGCGGAAATTTTAAGCCTTCCGGAAATTTCGCCTATGTTGTTTCCGTCACGGAGAAGACGTATTTTTGCTGCGTTTCCGATTATACCGGTCTTTGTCGTGTCCTCAAGCTCTTCGCAGGTGAGAGTTGTCGTGAAGGGCGCGAGCACGCTGTTGTTCTCTCCGCCGAGAGTCCAATAATCGTCAAGCTTGATGTTCTTAGCGTCAATAAGCTCGACCTTAAGTCCGGTAAGCTCCTTATCGCCTACGTTTGCGATAAATATGTCGTGGAAATTCTCAAAGCTCTTGTCGAGGAAGACCTCTCTCTTGCTTTCGCCGTTTACAAAAAGCTTAGCCTGATCCTTTGCCTTGGGGATTATCTTTACATTGTAGTTCTTTACGTTCGTTCCGTCAATAGAAACGCCGTAGGCTACTCCCTTTCCTGCTGAAAAGTCCTGCTCGGTCTTTTGGCTTTCCTGAGGCACGGCGGGATCTCCTGCGTATGCAACAGCATTGTATTTGTTGTTATTGGCAGCCGCTATAGAAAAGCTCAATTTTGCTTTGCTGAGCTGTTCGTCTGTGAGATAATCATTTACTAAAAGCGTCTGCTCGCCGACCGCATAGCCGGTATCGAGTATCGTGTCATAGTCGTTTTCTACTGAAAATACCTTATGTTCTTTATCTGCGACAAACTTATCGGGATCATCATCTGCCGGTCTAAAAACAAGGCTTGAGCTGTAGACAACGCTTTCCTCTTCGCCCTCTTCGTTTTCGGAAGAGACAACAAATCCGTTTGCATTAAACAGCGGGTCGCGTCTGTAAACTACAGGCGTTTTGTAATTTGCGATAACGGCTTGCTTTTCCTCTTCGTCATATGTAGGCGGTTCGGGATCTTCGGGATCTTCCGGATCCTTTGGCTCAGATTCCGATTCATAATTTAAACTTACATTATCGAGACAAAATGATATCGGAACGACAGTATGATCATCAAGAAGCACTGTAAAGTAAACAAATCCTGTTCCGCTGTGCTTGTAACCCTTGGGATCCTCCGCATCTTCGCCGGGAATAAGCTGATCCTTTATATCCGGCTGAGCCAATACCTGAGCAGGATAGGTATATCCGTCACCCTCGACTATTCTTTCTATCCTGTTTGTAACATCTCTGTAATTACTATGATTACTGATAGAATCGAGCATTATATAATGGTTATCGGCAAATGTGGGATATTCATACAGGTAAATTCCGCCGCGGGTTATTTCAAAATAAACCGTTCCGTCATCTGACACGATCTTAGTGCCCCTGTATTCATCATCGTATATATTAATAAGCTCATCATGCTCCGATGTAAGCGGAGTTCCGGTAATTAACTCGTCACTAAAATCGTGACCGTTTATTATGATCTTGTTTATCTTGACCTCAACGCCATTTTCGATAGGATCTTTATTAGTAACATCATACGCGCCAACATAACCCAATCTTAAAAAAGCGTCCTTCGGCTCTGACGGAGACATATTTTTTACATAGTCTCCCTCTTTATCTAAATGTACGGTCGTTCCCGCCGGATAACTGCGTTCAAATTCAGTTTCAAGGATCAGATCTCCGTAGATACCGTTGGTATTTGCTGCCTCATATGCTAAGCTGGCTTTTCCGCCCTTAACGGTAAAGTCATATCTTACATCAGAAATTTTCTGCTTTACAGCTTCTGCTTCGGTATTGGAGGTAAAGTAAAAATCCCTGCCCGCATTGTCAAAAAGGTGGCTGAATACGGCAGTATTGCTGTTGATATCCACGTTGATAACATCTCTGCCTCTAATAAAATAATAACTGCCGCCTTGCTCTGCTGCTTGTTTATTTTTTCCGTCCTCATAGCCGTTGACAGAAGCGCTTATACCAAAAGTGTCATCATTTAAGAAATTGACCGTTGAAATTCCAACATAAATGACCTCGCGTGCGATCTCTTTTTCTTCCTGTGTATCTTCTCCGGCTGATTTTTTATAGGAGATAACAAAGAAGTTTTTATGGTCGTTTTCGTCCTCCTGAACGCTGAAATTTCCCTGATAGCTGCCGTTAAGCACCTGATCGGTTATCGGCGTGGGGTTATCGGAATTCACATAATCATCAAAGGTATAAATATCGAAATGACCATCCTCGCCCATGCTGTAGCTGCCGGGGTATATTGAAAGATCATATTCCTTATCTGCGGTGTGATCGTCCTTTTGCGCTAAATATGCTGTAAATCTGGCATCAAGATCATCATATGGATATTTGGTAAAGGTGATATAAGAATTGCCGCCGATAGGCATAAGACCGATACCCATATCGGTTTGTGCTGTCAGATAATCAAACGTCTGTACTTCAACGTTATATCTTACAGCGTCATAGTCAAGCTGACTGCCGTTTCCGATAAGGAGCTTTATGGCAGTCGTACCTGAAAGATCGATCTCATCGTCACGGCTGAGAACGTCATAATCGTCATAAACATTAGCTCCCGCGCTGTTGCGGCAGATAAGGACGGTCTCATCCTCGCCGATATCGAAGTGATTTCCCTCTGCGTCTGTCATTTTATCAAGTATCGTCTGCACACTGATGGTCGTAATTTCGCTTTCACTGTAATTACGCAGATCGACATAAGCGTTTCGCTCTTCTAGCGGAAGCAGCGAAGCAAGCATTATATCCGATTCATCCGCAACAACAGAAGCAGGCGGAGCTATCAGCGTGACTGACAAGACAAGTACCATTATCAATGACAGCCATTTTTTTACTTTCATAGAGTGTTTCCTCCTCTTTAATTTTTTCGAGCCATTTTTATAAGCTCGTTTATATCATAAATGCGCGACTCCCGCAGATCCCCGGTCGGAAGATCGAATATCAGCCGTTCTCCGATTACATCCGAAAGATACGGAAGATAAGCGATCGTCTCACATTTATCATCGAGTAAAAGTCCGTAATATCCGCCGTCATCGGCACGGATATACTGTACAGCAATATATTTTCCCGCCTGAGTCACATAAGTGATATACGCATCCTCTTTAAGTTCTTTTATAAGCTTTCCCGAGTTTTTGTCATAAACCTTAGGCGCACCGTGCAGCGGGGCTTCAATTTTATAATCATCGGTATAGAATACTTCTGTCAAGGCAGTGTCCGGCGCGGCTTCCGAGCGTTCTTCAACAAGCTCTCCGTCAGCCGCGCTGTATACCCTTACACTGCCGTCATAATAATACGTCTCTAAGAAAGAGCCGTCCTCCCCTCTGACAAACTGTTGGTCGTAAACACCTTCAGCATTGGGTATAAGCGTTTCATTTATCAAGCTGCCGTTTAAAACATCAAATATGCCGAAATGGTCGTAGGAAAAAAGCATAACGGTATTTTCGTCCGCAGAAAGCCGCGCTTCCGAATGCGGATAATTAGGAGGATAGGATAATATATCTTCTCCGGTATTTTCCTGCGTGCGCACTATCCTTACCGTTGAGGAATCAGCATTTGCAAGTATCGCCGTATCCTTTGAAAGCTCTATGATATCCGGGGCTCTGTCAAGCTTTATCTCGCCTAACTTATTTAACGCCTTGTCAAAAAAAGCTATCGAACTGTCGGTCGCCGCAGCTATCCGCTCGCTGCCTATCACGAAACGCTTTATATCCTCATTCATATTCACGGCAAGAGCTTCTTCAAAGGTAAGCGGATCTATCGCAGTAAGCGAGCCGCCTTTGCAAAGATATATCCCGCCCCTGTCGGCATAGACCCTGCCCTTTTGCTCAAGCATCATAGCCCCGATTGTTTCTTTGGTTTTCGTATCAAGTATCGCAAAAGCGTTCTGCGTATCACCGCAGGGGGCAAAGGCAAAATATTTTCCGAAAAAGCCGCCGCTGAATCGATAAAAAGCTGAACCGCTTTCGTATTCGAGAGTATCCTTGCTCTCATCAAGATTATACAAATTTACGCTTCCGTCGTCAAAGCTGAGCGCAAGACGGCTTCCATCCTCGTTTAACGAAAAAATACTGTTCTGAGGGTCTACAAAAGCTTCATTTACAGGAACGGCGCGATGCTTGCCGGTAAAGTCTATTTTTGACATTTGCCGACCCGTGCCGACTTCATAAATGTAAACGCATTCTTCGGAATTATTCAGCACAGCGGCGGTCTTTTTGTCCTCTGATAAAGAAACTTCCGAACCCATACCGCCTTTCCAGACGACCTTGTTTTCTTTAATGTCATATACCGTAACGCCGTCGTTTGCCGCATAAATTATCCTGTCATTATCTATAAATTCCACACCCGCCAAAGCAGAATTTACCGTTTCAAGCTCCACCGTTATCTCTCCGGTGTCGGCGTCTATTATCTGAGCCCTGCCGAGACAGATACACACTGCCGTTTTGCCGTTGGGGGAAAGCGCGGCATCGAGCGCCTCAGACGACAGCTCCAGCGTTTTATACGGCTTAAAGCTGTCGGAAAGATCATATACGCCGAGCGCATCGGTCAGCGCTTTTTGCGCCTTAGCCGGGGACTGCGGGGTGAATATGCTCGTTTTTCCCGGAAAAGCTTTCAGAGCCTGTTCTATCGCACCGTCAACATCGCCCGCTTCAAGAGCGTTTGAAGAATATTCCGCATATTTCAGCCAGCTCTCGGCTGTCTGCATTCGTTTAAGTCCGGTAAACGCCGCGAATGCTCCTGCTGCTAACAGCACCGAGCAGACAGAGCAGATTATTTTTCTGCTTCTTTTAAGCCGCACAGTGCGCGGGTCGTTGTCTCTTAGTCCGTCAAGAGCGGCAAGCATTTCCTTTGCGCTCTGATACCGCATCATCGGATCGGGCTGCATCGCCTTAGCGATTATATCCGAAAGCTGCGGACTGAACCTGTCTTTGGGAAGAGGTATAACGTCCGTTGCATTCTTTGCAGGTCTCATTCCGCTGAGAAGATGATAAAGCGTCGCTCCAAGGCTGTAAATATCCGAACGAGCATCAGGAACTATCACCTTTTTGTGCGGCATGACGGCTGTTTTCGTTTCACCAAGCAAAATCGTGTCATTTCCCGGATCGAGATCGTAATTGCTTGAAAAATCCAGTCCGTAATGCTCCGGCGAGGAATACCCTATGCTCTGACCTATGATCTTTGTTTCGCCGAGCGCAAGAGCTATGTTAAAATCTATAAGACAGATATTATTTTCCGGCGTACGCATTATATTTGCAGGCTTTATATCGCTGTGTACAAAACCTCTCGGCGGGTCGCCGTGGATAGGGCTGTGCAGATAATCAAGCACATTGAGAAGCTGTTTTGCCCATTTTATGACCTGCGGCTGCGAAAAGACCTCTCCTCTTTTCAGTGGCTTATCGAGACTCTCTCCGCTTATGTAATCCATAACAGTATACACCATGTCGTTTTTGGCGAAAAAATCATGGACCTTCGGTATAAACGGATGGTTAAGCTCCTTCAGCACATCGACCTCGCGCCTTAGCAGCGAGGTATGCACTGTCGGATCGCGCTTATCTACTTTCAGTACTACTTTTTTATTCAGCCTGTTGTGATTTGCAAGATAAACGATCCCGCCGCCGCCCGAGCCGAGTCTTTGGATAAGCTCGTATGTCGAGGCTATCGTCTGATCCATTATTTTTCACTTCCTCCTTCTTCGTCCTCAGCTTCGCCGTATTCCTTGTCAAATACCGCGCTGAGCTTTATCGCTCTGATATGACTTGCGACAAGAAAAATCACAAGTGTAACAGCCGAAACGGCGGCAAGCAGGATTCCTATAATAAACAATTTCTCATCTGCTATCGGGTACATTCTTCATTACCTCTTATTCTATGACCGTATCGCTTGCGGCAAAGCCTATTTCCCGCAGCACTCTGAATCCATTATCCTGCGGCTTTTCCTGAGTATCGAGAATAAGCGTTATATCCTCCGCTTCCTCCTCAAAGACTGCGCTCTGCGGGGCTTCGTGTACGGTCTCCTCTTTGGTCTTGTTTTTTTTGAAAAAGCCAAAAAACGGCGGGAGTTTTTTTCGTTCCTTTTTTCTTATCATTTTAAGCTCAGCCGTCCTCTCTTAAAAAAGCGGTCTCACTGCGGCGGCGGTAATATTATCCGGCTCACCGCGCTGCTTGTTAAGCTCAATAAGCCCGTCAAGCCCCTGCTTTAAAATTTCCTCCGACTGTATTCTCCCGGGTGCTAAGCAGGCGCGTATCTCGTCATCGCTTATCTCGTGCCGAAAACCGTCGCTGCAAAGCATATATACCGCTCTTTCGTCAATAGGCTCTATGGTGATATCGGGTATAACTCCGCCGGAAGCTCCTATGCACTGCAAAAGAATATTTCTGCGCGGATCGTGCCTTGCCTGCTCCTCCGTCATG
>CANQCJ010000111.1 GCA_947589205.1 uncultured Ruminococcus sp.
TTGAGATAGCTGTAGCGGTCGGACACAAGGCCTCCGGAAAAGAGCCGCACGAGTTTGACGAGGGCAGGAGCGTTTCTTACATTTGATCGCGGCGCGGAGGAGTTATCACGCGGAGGTTTGAAATGAAGATCTTTAAAGGAAAAGGCGTAAGCGGCACGGCGGCGGAGGGAAAAATTTTCATTTACAAAAAGCGCAGCGCGAAGATAGACTGCATGGAATCGAGCGACAGCGAAGCCGAAAAGCAGCGGTTTCTGCTTGCAAGAGACAGGTCTGTCGAGCAGCTTGGAAGGATCTACAACGATGTTCTGGCGCGTCTCGGAGAAGCCGACGCGGCGATCTTCGAGATACATCAGATGCTGATAGAGGACGAGGATCTTAACGCCGCGATACTCGGCAGGATAGAAAACGACAGGCTGACCGCGGAATATGCCGTTGCGCGGACGGCGCGCGATTTTGCGCAGATGTTTTCTTCGATGGAGGACGAGTATATGCGCGCCCGCGCCGAGGACGTAAAGGATATTTCCGAGAGGATAATTTCCAACCTTACGGGCGAAGCAAAGGAAGAAAACGTTCTGACCGAAAGGGTAATAGTCTGCGCCGAGGATCTTACGCCGAGCGAGACGATAACGCTCGATAAGGAAAAAACGCTTGCCTTCGTCACGTCGCGCGGCTCGGTAAATTCCCACACGGCGATACTTGCGAGGAGCATGAATATCCCTGCGGTGACGGCGGTGGGGGAGGATTTTCTAAAAGAAATTTCCGACGGCGATGAAGCGATAGTAGACGGGTCAAGCGGAGAGATCTTTTTGTCTCCCGATGAAAAAACGCGCGAAGGCTTTTACAAAAGGCGAGCGGAAAGGATCAAGCAAAACGAGCTTTTGCAGCAATTAAAGGGCAAGGAAAATATAACACTCGACGGAACGAAAATAGAGATATTCGCAAATATCGGAAGCGTCGGCGGCGCGGATACCGCGCTTCAAAACGACGCGGGCGGCATAGGCTTGTTCAGGAGCGAATTTTTGTATCTTGAAAGCGAGGACTACCCGACCGAGGAGCAGCAGCTCGAGGCGTACAAAAGCGTGCTCGAAAAAATGTCGGGCAAGAGGGTAATTATTCGGACACTTGACATCGGCGCGGACAAGCAGGCGGATTATTTCGGGCTTAAAAGGGAAGAAAATCCCGCCCTCGGTCTGCGTGCGATAAGGCTTTGCCTGACCCGTCCGGAGATATTCAGGACCCAGCTCCGCGCGCTCTACAGAGCGTCCGTTTACGGAAAGCTCGGCATAATGTTCCCGATGATAGCAAGCGTTTGGGAGGTAGAAAAAATACTCGAGATCTGCAATGAAATAAAGCTCGAGCTTAAAGCCGAGGGTATAAGGTATTCGGAAAGCGTCAGCTTGGGGATAATGATAGAGACCCCGGCGGCTGCGCTCGTAAGCGATAAGCTTGCGCGGCTGGTGGACTTTTTCAGCGTTGGCACGAACGACCTTACGCAGTATACGCTTGCCTGCGACAGACTCGAGCCGGAGCTTGAAAAATTTGTCGACCCGCACCATGAGGCGGTGTTAAGTCTTATACGCATGAGCGCACAGAACGCTCACCGTCATGGCAAGTGGATAGGTATTTGCGGTGAGCTTGCGGCGGATCTGTCGCTTACCGAGACGTTTCTGCGAATGGGCATAGACGAGCTTTCGGTCACGCCGGCGTTTATTTTGCCGCTTCGTGAAGCGGTCAGAAAAATAGATCTTAGAGCATAAAAATTTCCGGACAAGACAGCTTTTTTCACTGCTTGTCCGGTTATTTTTTTACCATTTGCTGTTTACATTTGGGCAGTACCCGTGTTTTCTTGCGGCGCGCAGCTCTACATAGCAGCCGCATTTAGCACACACCCCGCCGTAAAGCTCCCCGCAGTCAAGGCAAGCCTTCAGCCGCTGACGGTAGAGCGCATCATCTGTTTTTTCCTCTTCGGGGATAAGCGAGATACGCTCCTTCACAAGCTTTGCGAGATCCTTTTCGCCGGAGGCTTCGAGCAGACAGCGTGTACAGGGCTTGGTATATTCCATAAATTTTTCAGCGCTTTAAAACTATCTCGGCGACCGAGCAGGCGGGAAGCGTAACGCTTACCGTTCCGCCGCTGCATTCGGCTTCAAGCGGCTTTATCGTGACGTTTTCGGGCGAATCGAAGCTGTTTAGCGAATGTACCTCTCCGGTGAGTATCCTGCATTCTGCCGAGGTAATATTTTCCGCGCCGCGGATATTCAGCGTATATCCGTTTTCAAGCGAGCAGTTTGCGGCGGTAACGATGATATCTCCGTTTTCGTTTATGCTCGCGCTCTGCGAGATCGCGGGAACGCCGTCCGAAGCGTTTTCGTTTTCAACGTGAGAATAGATAAGCGTGCCGTCCATATGCTTTGTGTAAAGATCGAATACATGATATGTCGGGGTCTTAACGGTCCTTGCGCCCTCCGTGAGCATTACAGCCTGCAAAACGTTTACCGCCTGAGCGATATTAGCCATATAAACTCTGTCGGAATGGGAGTTGAAGATATTAAGATTTATCGCGGCGACTATCGCATCGCGCATGGTGTTTAGCTGATAGAGGAAGGACGGATTTGTGTCCGGCTCGACGTCGTACCAGCAGCCCCATTCGTCCACGATAAGACCGACCTTTTTTTCGGGGTCGTAGCGGTTCATTATCTCGCTGTGGCGGGTTATGAGCGTTTCCATTTGCAGGGTAACTCTTAAAGTGGAATAATATTCGTCGGTGTCAAAATCGGTAGAGCTGCCCTTGTGATCCCAATTGCAGGTCGGAACGGTGTAATAATGCAGCGACAGACCGTCCATGTTAGCGGGAGTTATCCGCTTCATGCAGACCTCCGTCCAGTTGTAATCGAACGCGTTAGGCCCGCAGGCGATCTTGAACAGCTTGTTCCCGCTGTATTCGCGGCAGAAGGTCGCGTACTGCTTGTATTGGTCGCAGTAATATTCCGGGGTCATGTTTCCGCCGCAGCCCCAGCTTTCGTTGCCGATACCGAGGTATTTTAGCTTCCAGGGTCTTTCCCTGCCGTTTTTGCGGCGCAGCTCGCACATCGGTGAAACGCCGTCAAAGGTGATATATTCCACCCAGTCCTTAAGCTCCTTGACCGTACCGCTGCCGACGTTGCCGCTTATGTAGGGCTCGCAGCCGACAAGCTCGCAGAATCTCAAAAACTCGTGCGTGCCGAAGCTGTTGTCCTCAACGATATGTCCCCAGTTGTTTACGACCTTAGTGCGCGTACTTTTTTCGCCGACACCGTCGCGCCAGTAATATTCGTCCGCAAAGCAGCCGCCCGGCCAGCGCAGCACCGGCAGCTTTATTGCGCGAAACGCTTCGACGACGTCCTTTCTGAAGCCCTCGATATTGGGGATATCGCTGTCCTCGCCGACGTAGATACCGTCATAGATACATCTTCCGAGATGCTCGGAAAAATTCGAGTAAATTTCCTTATTGATCCTGCTTCTTTTATCGCGCGGATTGAGCGTAAGAGTAAGCTCTTTCATATCAACAGTCCTTTCGGTAAATTTGTTATTCCCTTTATACAAAAGCGTTCTCCTAAAACAGATCGGGATCTATCACTGACCCCGACTTTCAAAAAATGCCATCATTGATCTGTCGACCTCATCGGGATCGCGGAGCGTATAGGCATTGCCGTTTTCGTCAAGTGTGAAAATGCCCTTAAAGCAATCGGGCATATCGTTGTATTGCTTTTCAAGCTGCCGGTACAATTCATCAAAGCAGGCATACCGGTATTTTTCTGCAAGGTAAGGAAGCAGAAACACAGAGCGCATTTGCTCATATTCCTGATAATCATAAGGGGTATGCGCGGGTATTTTCTTCAGCAGCTCCAGCAGCTTTTTTGCCAAGGTCTCGACCTCTTCTTCGGACGCATAATGTGCATAACCGCGCAGGGCTGTACATTTCATATCAAGATACCGCTCTTTTTTAAATGCCCGAAGGAAAAAATCCTTTGCATTTTCGGGATATTTGACAGCAAGCTGCTTTAGGATCACGTTTCTCCTTGCAATTTCTTTTGTGCTAAAGTATTCGTTCATCAATTCGGCTTCGTTTTCATTCATATTTTTGTTCCTTTCATAAATTCCGATCTGTCTTTTATAAATGCAAAAGTAAAAAGGGAAATTTGTTATTTTTGTATATAAATATTATAAATTATACGCCTGATTTTGTCAAGCACATCGCCTGATTTTTTACGTTTATTTTTAGTTTATTCAACTCTTACGCGTTTTGCGCGAAATCAAAGCAGTATCAATTGTGCAAAGAGTTCAAAACTGCATTTTTGTTCAACTTAAAGCTTGTACAAACTGCCGAAAATTTTATTTTTTCCTTTTACCCCTTGACATCGCTCACTTTATGTTGTATAATATATTAGTCGGTTAATTCGGCATGATTTTATGGCGGTATAGCTCAGTTGGCTAGAGCACTTGGTTCATACCCAGGGTGTCACCGGTTCAAATCCAGTTACCGCTACTTAGGCCCGTTGGTCAAGAGGTTAAGACATCGCCCTTTCACGGCGAAAACATGGGTTCAATTCCCGTACGGGTCACCATTCAACATTCTCGGAAACAGCGTAATAGCGTTGTTTCCGAGTTTTTGTTTTATACCGAAAATTGGGTTTGTCCGCTATTGCAATTTTGCAGCGGACATACTTGTTTTAAACCCCGTTATCCTGTGGAAGAAAGCTGAACGCTTCGGAATAGGTTCGCCGTTCCACTTGACGAACAATCTGTCGCTCTCGACCCACTTGTCACCAAGGCGGAGTGCCTCCTCGTCCTGCTCGTCTTTCAACTCTTTGAGTATATTCATGATGTACGGACTGATTTTAAGCACACGTTTTGAACGTTTAGTCTTTGTGGTGTCGGTGTAAACGCCTTTCTGCGCTGTGTAATTGCTTGTTCGGCGTATACTGATAATGTTGTTCTCAAAATCCACATCTTTCCATTCTAATCCTAACATTTCGCCACGTCTGAACCCACTGTAAATCATCAGGTTGAAGAAAGTGCGGTATTTGAGCGGTTCATCGTTCAGCAGTGTGAGAAACTTCTGAACCTGCTCGGGAGTGTAAATTTTCTTTTCCGTCTGCTCATTCTTTGGCAGCGTGACCTTTGCACAGGGATTGTCGCTCACCACACCCATTTTCACCGCATAAGCGAACACATCGAACACAAAACTCAGGTTATGCCTTATCGTCTTAGGTGCGAGGGGATTGCCTGTACGCTCGTTTGCGCCGTCTTTTGAGAGTGAATTCACGAAAGCCTGTATCTGTCTCGGAGTGATCTTGTCCATTCGGAGATGACCGATAGCCGAATACACTCTCTTGCGGAATTGGAGCATACGCTCATAGGTTGTGTTGCGGAGATTAGGCTTTGCATACTCCTCAAACCACTGCTCGGCAAAGTCCTGAAACTTGATATTCGCCGTGACCTGACCTTTCATGCACTGGTCCTCAAACAGTATCGCCTGCTTCTGAACTTCCTTTTCTGCCTGCTTCTCAGTCATACTCGCAGGAGGTCGCCAGCTCATAGTCCTCACCACCTGCTCACCTTTTGTGTTGTATCCGCACGACACACGGATCTGATATGTATTTCCTTTTTTTTATATTTGCCATGTCTGATTTCTCCTTAATCAGACCCTGACATCTCTACACTTCTATTATACCATGTTTCGTGTGGTAAAGCAATACAATGATTGCGTTAAATTTCTGTGTATGAAATGCCGAGCCTGCTTTTGTTCTACCTACTTTTCTTTCTATTTTTGATGGGATGCAGAAAATGTAGAGTTTTTCCTTGAGGTTGAATTTCTCAATAAACTGCATAACTCTATCGTATTTTGCTTTGAGTACGGAAAGCTGATCTGTCAACCCAATCACCTGCGACCTCAATTTATCTATAGTCTTATGCAGAGCCGACCGTTCGTCCTTCCATAAGGCTTTATCTTTGTTCAGCACTTGCAGTATCTCGTTTAGCCGATAGATCTCGTTATCCTTATCAGCCGAATCATGCTCGGCAGCCAATTCCTTCTTCGCAAGCTCGACAATACTATCGTAGTCCATCTTTGAAAGTGTGACTTTACTGCCGATAGCAGAATGTTTGATATTAATGCTGTCAATATCTGTGATTTTAGCGACCTTTTCGTAAGCTACTTGCAGAAGGCGCTGATTTACGGCAAGCTGTTCAGCAGTGTTATCCAACTCCGCATATTTGCCCCTGATGTCCGAGTCAAGCCGCTCGATCTGCTCGGTCTTTTCCGTAAACACCTTATCGAGCCGTTCAATAGCAAAATCAGCATCATTAAGAATCATCTGTCGGGATTCCAACTGTCGCTGAACACCGGCAACCTCGCTCTCCAAGACAGCGACCTCTCTCGCTCGCATTTTCTTCTTGTAATCGTATACATCAAGGTGCTGCTCATGGGTGTCAAGCTGTTCCCACTCGATAACCATAGGACTTCATAACCTCAGCAAGCTGTTCCTTTTCAAGCTCGACCCACTGCTTTGTACAGGTATTCATTTTACCCTCGCTGGTGAAACCTTGCTGTTCCAGAGCCTTGCTCAACGAATTGCGAGTAGGCAAACCTCTCGATTGATTTGTAGCGAACGGAATGAAATTGATATGGACATGGGGCGTTTCTTCATCAAGATGTATCACCGCATTAAATACCCTGATATGCGGATTGCGTTCTTGAAATCCCTCGACAAACTGCCTCAGTACTTTTGTTGCAACAGCTGCTTCAGGAGTGCCACAATGGGTATCCTCCGTGTTGCTGATCTGAAAGATCACCTCATAGAACGGTTTCTCCTGTTTGCTGCGGTTGATGTGCTCGTAGTAGTTTTTTATGCGCCGATCTTTGCGTTTCTGTTTGGCATTGTATTCATTGAGCTCCTTATCAAAAAGCTCGTGATATATAGCTTGAATATCTTCTTTGACCAACGTTATATTCTCATTTGTGCGGTTCTTATCGACATTCGGTGCAATGAACTCACGATTATTGTGACCGATACTACCCTTGTCAATGCGACCGCTTATACTTCTC
>CANQCJ010000112.1 GCA_947589205.1 uncultured Ruminococcus sp.
GACGGAGAAAAGGTCTCGGTCTGCTCTACCGGGATAGGCGGTCCGAGCGCGGCGATAGCGGTCGAGGAGCTTATAAAGTGCGGCGCGGACACCTTTATCCGTGTCGGCACGAGCGGCGGGATAAATATCAAGGTCTCCGGCGGAGATCTCTGCATTGCCTCTGCGGCGGTGCGCGCCGAGGGCACAAGCGCGGAATACCTCCCGGACGGCTACCCCGCGGCGGCGGATTTTTATGTTGTAAAGGCTCTTGCCGAAGCGGCGGAGGAGCTTTGCGAAAAGGGCGCGCCGGGAAAGGACTTCCACATAGGCGTGGTGCAGTCAAAGGACAGCTTTTACGGCGAGATAGACCCCGAAAGCTCGGCGGTCTCTCAAAAGCTGATACAGGCTTGGGACGGCTACAAAAAATGCGGCTGTCTCACCTCGGAAATGGAATGCGCCGCGATATTTTCGGCCGGTCTGCTGCGCGGAGCGCGCTGCGGCGGCGTGCTGACGGCGTTATGGAACGTTGAAAGAAGCAAAAACGGTCTGGAGGATCACATGACGAACGATTCGTCAAAGGCGATAAGCTGCGCGGTCGGCGCGATAAGGCGGCTGATAAAGCTCGATAAGATATAACAAAAAAGCTCACGGCTTTCCGTGAGCTTTTAAATTTATTCCTCGATAAATTTCTGCATGAGCGTGTGACCCTCGCTGATGAAAAGTCCGGTCTGCTTCGCGGTCCTTTCGCTGTAGCTCTCAACGCCCTCGGCAGGAGCAAGCTTGTGATAGATCATAAACGGTATTGGGTCGTTGGTGTGGGTCATGAGCGAAAGCGGAGTGGGGTGGTCGGGGCAGACGAGCACCTTGTAATCGTCATATTTTTCCAGCGCGGCGACTACCGGCGCAAGAATCTTTTCGTCGATAAGCTCGATAGAACGCTTTTTGTTTTCTATCTCATGCCTGTGACCGCATTCGTCGGGAGCTTCAACGTGGATATAAACAAAGTCGCTGCCCGCTTCAAGCTCGTCTATGCAGGCTTTGGCTTTTCCCTCAAAATTAGTATCTATATATCCGGTCGCGCCGGGAACGTTCACAACGTTCATTCCGGTGAATTTTCCAATGCCCTTGAGCAGGTCGACAGCCGAGATCATCGAGCCTTTAAGACCGTATTTTTCTTCAAACGGCATGAGCGGCTTTCTTACTCCCTCTCCCCAGAACCACATAGAGTTAGCGGGCTTTTTGCCGCGCGCCTCTCTCGCCTTGTTTACCGGGTGATCCTTAAGCAGCTCATAGCTTTTCTTCATCATCTCATAAAGCTTCTGAGCGTTTTTGTGGGTCGGGATATACTGCTTTATCGGCTTGCCGGTGATGTCGTGCGGCGGGGTGAGCGTTCCCACGTCAAGCGTACCCATGCTCCAGATAAGGCAGTGGCGGTAGCTTACGCCCGAATAAAGCTGAAATTCCTCCGAGTTGAAATGCTCCGCCAGAAATTCTATCAGCGTCTTAGCCTCTTCGGTGGAAATATCGTCCGCGCAGTAATCGAGTATCGTCTTGTCGGAATATTCCTCTTCATCGGATAGCGTTACAAGATTGCAGCGGAAGGAAACGTCCGTCGGCTTCATGTCGATGCCGATAGAACCCGCTTCGAGCGGCGAGCGTCCCGAGTAATATACCTTCGGGTCATAGCCGAGTATAGACAGATTAGCAACGTCAGAACCCGGCTTCATGCCGTCCTCAACGCTTTTTACCAGACCGACCGTCGCAGTCCTCGCGAGCCTGTCCATGGTCGGCTTGTAAGCCGCCTCCATCGGCGTTTTGTCACCAAGCTCCTCAACAGGATAGTCAGCCATTCCGTCGCAAAGCATAACAACATATTTTTTTGTCATTTATATACAAGTCCTTTCAAAATTTTATTCTGCGGAAATTATATAGTAGTAGACAGGCTGTCCGCCTCTTGTAAGATTTATGTCAATGCCCGAAAACTTTTTCGTGAGCATATTGTAAAGCTCCTCGGCGGAGGCTTCGTCAACGTCCGCGCCGTAGAGCACGGTTATAAAGGACGTGTCGTTTTTTACCAGCCGCTTTGTGAGCTTGTACGCGCCTTTGGTAACGTCCTTTTCGGTAAATACCGGTCTGCCGTTTTCAATGCAGAGCACCTCGCCCTGCTTTATCGCCTTGCCGTCAAAATCGCTGTCGCGCGCCGCAAAGGTCACCTGTCCGGTGTTTACCCGTTCAAACGCTTCGGTCATCGCAAGACGGTTAGCTGACAGATCGGCGTTTTCGTCAAACGCCAGCATTGCGCTCATGCCCTGCGGTATCGAACGCGTCTGCAATACGCACACCCTGCGGTCGGCAAGCTTCATCGCCTGCTCCGCCGCCATGATGATATTTTTGTTGTTCGGCAGCACAAACACCGTTTCGGCGGGGCAGCTCATTATCGCTTCGAGAATATCCTCGGTGGACGGGTTCATCGTCTGTCCGCCGCGCACAACGCAGTCAACGCCGATATCGCGGAACATCGCTTCGATGCCGCTTCCGGCGGCGACCGCCACAAAGCCGAACCGCTTTTCCGGCTTAGCCGGAGCAAATCCCGCCTTGGCTTCCTTCTTCTTGTTTTCATGCTGAAGCTTCATATTCTCTATCTTGGGAAGATTTATATAACCGAATTCCAATCCCTTTTGCACCGCAAGACCGGGATCGTTGGTGTGGACGTGGACTTTTATGATATCGTCGTCCTCGACCACGACAACGCAGTCGCCTATCGTTTCAAGATAAGCTCTGAGCGCGTCCGAGGAGCCGCAGCCTGCCGATTTTGTGATAAGCATTTCGGTGCAGTAGGTAAAATGTATCTCATCGTCATAAAGCCCCACCGCGTCGGCGAAGGAATCGACCGTGACGGCGTTTTTGTCGGTGCTTTTCAAAGCCGCGATCTGACCGCCCTTAAATATCCGCATCATCTCGTTTAAGATAAGCACGAGACCCCTTCCGCCCGCGTCCACAACGCCGGCTTTGGCGAGAAGCGGCAGCATTTCGGGAGTTTTTTCAAGCGTTTTTTCAGCCTGTATACAGACCTCCTCCCAGATGACGAGCGGATCGTTTGAAGAAAGAGAGGCTTCGTGCGCTCTTTCGGACGCCTCGCGCGCTACCGTAAGTATAGTGCCCTCCGTCGGCTTCATGACCGACTTGTACGCGCCGCTTACGCCGATCTCGAACGCCTGCGCGACAGCCGCCGCGTCCATTTCGGCTTTGCCCTCTAAGGCTTTGGAAAAGCCGCGGAAGATAAGCGAAAGTATAACTCCGGAATTTCCCCTTGCACCGCGCAGCATACCCGCTGCGGCTTCGCGCGCGGCGACTGAAATCTCCACGCCGTCGCCGAGAGCCTTCATGGACAGCGCGGCGTTGGATATGGTCATAGACATATTCGTTCCCGTGTCTCCGTCAGGCACGGGAAAAACGTTAAGCTCGTCTACCGATTTTTTCTGATCGGTCAAAGCGTTTGCCGCGCTTATAACGGCGTCGCGGAACATTTTTCCGCTTATGTTAGCATTCAATGGATCATACCTCCTAAACGATAGAGTCCGCGAAGATCTCGACCTTGCTTACCTTCACGCCCGTCTTGTTTATAAGCTCGTAGGCTGTTTTATGAGAAACGGCGTCCGCCACCGCCGGGATATTTACGTCCGGCGAAAAGACAGCCGAAATTTTTACGCTTACAGCCTCTCCGTCAAGCGTTACCTTTACGCTGTTGAGTCCCGCAATACCGAAGCTGCTCTCGGCTTGAGCCGTTGCAAGGCTTATAAGATATTTTTTCGATATGGTTATCGTTCCGAGATGATTGCCTATACTTATCATAAAAACATTCACGCCGTCCTTTCGGGAAAAAATTGCAAGCTTGTTTTACCTATTTATTATAACCTATTTTTAGCCGCTTGTAAAGACCTTTAGAAAATTTTTAACTTTTTTAAAACCGCCGCGGAGCGTTTTTTTGCTAAAAATGCTTGTTTTTAGTTCACAAAAAATATGTTGACAAAAAGCATAGCCGTGTGATATAATTAATCAGGTATGATGTTTTGTAAGAAATTCGGGAACATAAACAGCTTAGGAGGTATGTATCAAAATGAGACTTCTTGTAGCAGAGGATGAAAGAGAGCTTTCAAACGCTTTGTTTGCGGTGCTTAGGCATAACAACTATTCCATAGACAGAGTTTTCAGCGGCTCTGAAGCGCTCGACTTTGCCATGACGGGGAATTATGACGGCGTTATCATGGATATAATGATGCCCGGCATGAGCGGGCTGGACGTAGTGAAGGAAATGAGAAACGGCGGCATTTCAACGCCGGTGCTGATACTTACCGCAAAAAGCGAGATAGAGGATAAGATAATAGGACTTGACGCGGGCGCGGACGATTATATGACAAAGCCGTTTTCTATGAACGAGCTTCTTGCAAGGCTTCGCGCGCTTACCCGCCGCAGCTCCGACTACGCTCCGGCGGAGCTGAAATTCGGCGACCTTACGCTCAACCGCGCTAATTTTGAGCTTAGCGCAGAAAACGGCGCGATACGCTTGGGCAATAAGGAATTTCAGATGATGGAATATCTTATGTGCAATCCCAACACGCTTATCTCTACCGAAAAATTCATGGAAAAGATCTGGGGCTGCAACACCGACACCGAGATAAACGTGGTGTGGGTGTATATTTCCTATCTGAGAAGAAAGCTGTTAAAGATAGGCTCGGGCGTAACTATCCGCGCTTCACGCGGGATAGGCTATACGCTTCAGTATAACGATGTATAGAACGCTAAGCCGCCGCTTTTCCGCAATGGCGATAAGCGCTTTGTTTATCGTCGAGCTTTTTACCGGGCTTATGATAAACTGTCTCAACTGCTTTTACACCGTCGGACAGGCTGACGATACTATTGATATCATATTAGAAAACGACGGCGAGATCCCGAGCGATTGGCAAAAATGCTCCGGAAAAGGCTGCTCGAAAAAGGACAGCGCCAAGCCGTTCAACAGCGAGATGAGGTATACCACCCGCTACTTTGCCGCAAATATCGACAGTGACGGAAATATCATAACTCTCGATACCTCTCACATAACCTCGGTGACGAGGGACAGAGCGGAGGAGTACGCCAAGGAGATAGCTTCGGAGGATAAAGCTCGCGGCTTTGTCGGCGGACTTTTTTACCGCTACGGCGAAAAGGATCTCGGCGGCGGCAAAAGCCTTATCGTCATGTACGACTACAGCAGACAGGCGGCTTGGAATATCAGCATTCTGATAATAAGCGGCATCATCGCGGTGCTGCTGCTGATAGTTTTCTCGCTGTTTATCTGCGCCTTTTCAAAGCGCGCGGTAAGACCGATAGTAAGAAGCATAGAAAAGCAGACGCATTTTATAACCGACGCGGGGCATGAGCTTAAAACTCCGCTTGCGATAATAAAAGCCGACGCCGAGGTGCTGGAAATGACCGGCGAGGGCAATGAATGGACCGAGAGCATACTCAATCAGACAGACAGATTGAGCGGACTGCTGTCGGAAATGCTCACGCTTGCTAAAGCGCAGGAGATACAGCGCAGGCAGTTTACGCCGGTAGACCTCAGCGGGCTTGCGAAAAAGGCGGCTAAGGATATAAACCCGCTTTGCACGGCAAATTCAAAGCCGCTCAAAGAGGAGATAGAAGAAAATATCGTCTGCATGGGCGATGAAAAAATGCTCGAGAACATTATGTCGATACTGCTTGAAAACGCCGTCAAGTACGGCAGCAGGGATAGGGAGATATCGTTCGGCTTGAAAAGGTACGGCAGACACGCTAAGCTTTGGGTGGAAAATTACTGCGACGATATGCCTCAGTGCGATACGAGACTGCTGTTTGAGCGGTTTTACCGCGCCGATTCCTCGCGCACAAGAGACACCGGCGGCAGCGGTATCGGCTTATCCACTGCAAAGACAATAACGGACGCTCACGGCGGAAAAATAAATTGCGTCATTGACGGAGACAGGATAATTTTCACCGTTAAGCTGAAAAGAGAAACTCGGGAGGAAGCATGAGCGGACAGTCCTTTGAGGTAAAGACCATAGCGCATATAAGGACGGACCTAAAAGAAAAATTCGGTATACCGAGACAGAGCGGGCTTGTCAAAGAGCTTGGCGGCTGTATAATTTTTGAGCCGCCCTACCGACGCGGGGAAGCGTTCAGGGAGCTTGAAGGCTTTTCGCATATCTGGCTGCTGTGGATATTTACCGAAGCGATAAGAGACGGCTGGCAGCCGACCGTTCGTCCTCCTCGGCTCGGCGGCAACAAGCGCGCGGGCGTTTTCGCGACCCGTTCGCCGTTTCGTCCGAATCCGATAGGGCTTTCCTGCGTAAAGCTGGAGAGCATTCGGACAGATGAAAAATACGGGATAGTGCTCGATGTGAGCGGCGTCGATCTGCTCGACAATACGCCGATAATCGACATAAAGCCGTACATACCGTTTGCCGACAGCATACCGCGGGCTTCAGGCGGCTTTGCGGATAAGCACGCTTCGCATACTCTTGATGTAAGGGTAAATGAGGAGCTGCTGAACAGACTTCCCGAGGAAAAACGCGGCGCACTTATCGGGATAATTTCACAAGACCCGAGACCTGCCTACAAAAACGAGCCGGAACGTATCTACGGCTTCGGATTTGCGGGCTTTGAAATAAAATTCAAAACGGACGGGCAGACTGCCGAGATAGTCGATATTATAAATACCGATGATTGACAAGATAAAAAATTTATGTTATACTAAAGTTATTCTAATACCGAAAGGTCTGGTAAAAAATGCTTACATTGGATAAGGTTTATAAGGCTTCTCATGTGCTCAAGGAGGTAATAAGACCTACCGAGTGCATAAGGGCGAAAAGGATAAATCCCAAGGCGGACGTTTATCTGAAAACGGAAAACCTGCAGGTGACGGGTTCTTTTAAGGTAAGGGGCGCGTACTATAAGATCTCGCAGCTTTCAGAGGAGGAAAAGGCTCACGGCGTTATCGCCTGTTCGGCGGGAAACCACGCGCAGGGAGTAGCTCTTGCGGCGCAGAAAAACGGCATAAAGGCGGT
>CANQCJ010000113.1 GCA_947589205.1 uncultured Ruminococcus sp.
CTGAAAACGGACAGCAAAAAGGTTATCAGCAATGCTTTAAGATCGCCGCTTTGACGCTGCGCGGTCTGGTAGGACATGAAGATGAGCAGCGGGTTTACGATCTTCAGCTCGAGAGAGGAGAGCTGCTTTGTGCCGTCCTTTGTAATGACGTTGGTCTTGCTCGCTATCGCGCCTATTATCAGGATCAGCGACATGACGACGACGCGCAGACCGATTATTTTTGCATTTTCCATAATAACGCCCCTTTGGATAGTTTTTTTGTAATTAAGCATATTATACTATAGATTTATGAATAATTTGTCGATAATGACGAAATTTTTGTAAAAGCCAAAAAATCTGCACAAGACTATTGACAGGAACATATTTTTGTAGTATCATATGAATAGATAATCATATGAAAATATGAAAGAAGGTAGGTCTTATGGAAAACAGCGAGAGCTGCTGTACGCACGAGGAGATAATTGAAAAGGTAACGCTTGAAATGCCGCCGGAGGAAACGCTGTACGATCTTGCGGAATTTTTCAAGGTCTTTGGAGACAGCACCAGGATAAGGATACTTTACGCCCTGCTCGAATCGGAGCTTTGCGTCGGAGATCTTGCCGCGCTGCTCGGGCTGTCGCAGACAGCCTGTTCGCATCAGCTCAGAGTGCTCAAAAACAACAAGCTCGTGCGGTTTCGCCGCGAGGGTAAGGTAGTTTACTATTCGCTTTCGGACGACCATGTGAGGTCTATAATCGAAATGGGCATGGAGCACGTTGAAGAATAATTTTTTAGAAAGGTCTGATATTTATGGCTATCGTAAAAAAGGTATATAAAATGGAGGATCTCGACTGCGCTAACTGCGCGCTTAAAATGCAGGACGCGGTGTGCAGGCTCGAGGGCGTCGAGAACTGCGAGATAAATTTTATGATGCAGAAAATGACGCTTGAATATGACGAGGAAAATCAGAAGGATATTTTTAAGAAAATAAAAAAGTGCATAAAGCGCGTTGAACCGGATTGCACGGTCGTGTTCGACTGAAGGGTGGTCTATAGGTTTTGAAGCTCAGCAAAAAGCATAAAAAAAGACTTATCCGCATAATCCTTTCGCTTGTGCTGCTCTGCGCGGCGGCGGTCCTGACTAAGAGCGTTCAGCTTCACGGATATATACAAGCGGCGTTGTATTTCATACCGTTTTTGACGGCGGGGTATGACATTGTTTTAAAGGCGCTGAGAAATATCGGACACGGGCAGATATTTGACGAAAATCTGCTTATGACGATAGCGACCGTCGGCGCGTTCGCCGTGGGGGAATACAGCGAGGGCGCGGCGGTCATGATCTTCTACCAGGTCGGCGAGCTTTTCCAGAGCATTGCGACAGACCGTTCTCGGCGTTCGGTGGCGGCACTTATGGACATTCGTCCTGACAGCGCGGCGGTCATTAGAGACGGCGAAAGGAAGGAGGTTCACCCGTCGGAGGTGCAGACCGGGGAGATAATAGAGATACGCCCCGGCGAAAAGGTGCCGATAGACTGTATCGTAGTGAGCGGTATAAGCGCAGTAGACCCTTCCGCGCTTACCGGCGAGAGCGTTCCGAAGGACGTAAGCTCCGGCAGCGAGATATTGAGCGGCTGTGTGAACATCAACGGTACTATAACCTGCCGCACGACGAAGCCGTTCGGCGAATCGACCGCTTCAAAAATACTGGAGCTTGTCGAAAACGCTTCTTCAAAAAAAGCAAGAGCGGAAAATTTTATTACAAAATTTGCCCGCGTATACACCCCCGCAGTCGTGCTTGCGGCGGCTCTGCTTGCGGTAATACCGACTCTTATCGTCGGTCACCCTCATAAATGGATACTGCGCGCGCTGACGTTTCTTGTCGTTTCCTGTCCCTGCGCGCTCGTCATATCTATACCGATGAGCTTTTTCGGCGGCATCGGCGGAGCTTCCGGCAGGGGCATACTCATAAAAGGCGGAGGCTGTATGGAAACGCTTTCTAAGATCAAATGTATGGTCTTTGACAAGACCGGCACGCTTACGCAGGGCAGGTTCAGCGTCAGGAAAATTTCTCCTGTGGAGGGAATTGAAGAAAAAGAGCTGCTCACCATTGCCGCCGCTGCGGAGAGCGGTTCTAATCACCCGATAGCGCGTTCTATCGTCAGCGAAGCGGAGAAAAACGGCTTTGAGCTGCCTAAGACTTCCGACTATCGCGAGTTTTCCGGAAAGGGAATAAGCTGTAAGGTGAACGGTTCGGAGATATTGGCGGGCAACGCTAAGCTTATACCCGGTATCGGCGAAAACAACGCCGAGGGTACTGTCGTTTATATCTCAAAGGACGGAGGGTATATCGGCGCTGTGTATATCGGCGATGAGATAAAGGCTAACAGCAAGGATACTATTGAAAAGCTTAATAAAATGGGTATTGCTTCGGTAATGCTTACCGGAGATTCCCGGGCGGCGGCGGAAGTGACTGCCGATAAGCTCGGCATAACGCAGGTGCATTCTTCGCTTTTGCCGCAGGATAAGCTGGATATTCTCGAAAAAATAATTTCTCAATACCCCGGAACGACTGCCTTTGCAGGAGACGGTATCAACGACGCTCCCGCGCTTTCGAGAGCGGATATAGGCATCGCGATGGGCGCGGCAGGCTCGGACGCGGCGATAGAAGCCGCCGACATCGTGCTTATGGACGACGACCCGAAAAACATTGTCACCGCTATCGCCATTGCAAGAAAAACTCTCGCCATTGTTCGGCAGAACATTGCTTTCGCGCTCGGCGTGAAGCTTATTGTGCTGATAGGCGGCGCGCTCGGCTTTGCGAATATGTGGGCGGCGGTCTTTGCAGACGTCGGCGTTGCGGCTATAGCCGTTGTCAACGCTATGAGGGCGCTCAATACTAAAAAATTGTGATATAAAATATTTGAGTGCGGAGGGAAGTCCGCACTCTTTTTTTGCACCAAATTCACTTTATCCGTTCGCCGTTCCAATGCTTTGAATAATGCTCCCGCAAAGCGTCTGTATCATGCTCCTTATCGAGATATACTATCTCGTCTGCGATATGCTTGATAAAGCTATCGCTGCCGGTCGGAAGAGCTATCAATGCGCCGTTATCGGTCAATTCTCTAAGGCACTTTAACAGACCCGAGCAGCACATACTGTAATAAAAATCGCTCGGATAATATGGGGAAAAGTAAATTTTTTTATTTTGCGCAAATCCCAAAGCCGCCGCGGCGCGCCAGCGTTCACCGCTGAGATGAATGAATTTTTTATCGTACCGCCCCGGGGCAAGTCCGAACCGTTCCGCAAGCTCTTGAAGGGTCATATCGCTTGAAGAATTTTTCAAAGCCTTTTCGATAGATCCTCTGACGGTATTTTTTCCATAGCTTTCGCGGGAAGGCTCTAAATTCCAACTCATTTGCTTCAGGTCGTTTTGAGAAATCAAACCGCCGTTGAAGCAGACCTTGAGATTTTCAATCGTAACTCTGCCGCCGAGAAGGTAAGAAAGAAATTCGCAGCCCTGACCGTATTCGCTTACCAAGCCGTAAATTTTTCCGCTTTTAAAGGATAGGTCGCTGTAATACCACGTATCGTTCAGAAGCGGGTCGTGCGCGGTTATGTCATTGCCGCACGATGAAGTGTCTATTTTTATTTCAAATGTATCTATTGACATTTTGGCGTACCTCGCGGATCTTGATGTATTGGGTAAACACCCGGTAATATTATTATATAATAAAGCGTAGGGTTTGTCAAATGAATTTTTCTTCGGCGTCTAATGCAGAAACGCTGATCATCAAATACGGCTGTTATAATATCATAATTGCTGTCAAAATCGGTCATAAGCCTAACTTGACAGGCGGGTATTTTTATGATATGATAATACTGTCAGGCAGCGGCTTGTCAAATCGGAAATATATGGAGGTTATTTTATGATATGTTCAAGCTTAGAAGAAGTCCGTTCAAATATTGACAGGATAGACAATGAAATTATTAAACTCATCGCCGAAAGGACGGACTATGTTAAACAGGCTTCAGCTTTCAAAAAGAATGAAAACGGAGTAAAAGCGCCAAATCGTGTTGAGGCTGTCATTAAGAAAGCAAGAGAAAGGGCTTTAGAATATGGTGCAGATCCGGATATGATCGAAGCTCTTTACAGAGAGATGATATCACGCTTCATCAACATGGAAATGGACGAGTTTAAGAAAACTCAAGGTTAAATTCTAATTGACTGCTGAGATAAATATTTTAGAGGAGACATAAGATATGAATGCTTTAAATGATTTGCTTAAAAGCTTTGTCACTCAATGTCAAAAAATATTAGGAGACGATCTTGTCGGGATATATCTTCACGGCTCTGCCGTTATGGGGTGCTATAATGAAAAGAAAAGTGATATTGATCTGTTAGTTGTAGTAAATGAAGCTATTCCGAGGGACATAAAGCATCGCTTTTTAGATATGGTCGTGGAATTAAATACATATGCGCCACCAAAAGGGATAGAGCTAAGCATTGTTAAAAGAGAGGTATGCGATCCGTTTGTTTATCCGACGCCTTTTGAATTACATTTTTCTATTGCACATTTAGAATGGTATAAAACCGACCCTTTAGATTATATTGATAAAATGACCGGAACGGATAAGGATCCGGCAGCTCATTTTACTATTATTTATCATAGGGGAAAATGCCTTTATGGAAAGGATATAAAAGATGTTTTTGGAGCAGTCGGCAAAAAAGATTACTTTGACAGTATTTGCAGTGATATTGAAGATGCCGAAACCGAAATAATGAACGATCCAACTTACATTATTCTAAACTTATGCAGAGTGTTAGCATACAAAAAAGAAGAGCTTATCCTTTCAAAGCGGGAGGGCGGCAAATGGGGAATATGCAATGCTCCCGAAAAGTACCGAAATCTGATATTGCAGGCGCTGGACGAATATTCATCTGACAGATCGGCAAAATGGGAAGAAAACAATGCCCGTGAATTTGCCGAATATATGATAGCACAGATAAGAAATTAAATAAGATCCGACTTTTACGATATGACCGTATTGTCTGATATTTATATGACAAATCGACAGGCGATCGGCAACGCTCATAGAAAAAGGAGTTATAAGTTATGAAAATAATAGCGATATCGGCTGTTACCGCGGGCGGAAAAACAACAGCTGTAAATGCAGTTAAAGAGCGTCTGCCGAGAGCGGCGGCGCTTCACTTTGACGATTACTCATTCGACGGAGAGGTCGAAGATTTTTCAAAATGGGTATCGGAAGGTTCGGACGTAAACGTGTGGGATCTGTCTCCGCTAAAAGCGGATATCGAAAGCATCGTCAAAAGCGGCAAATATGACTATCTGCTGCTCGATTATCCGTTTGCATACCGGCACGATATGATAAAAGATCTTTTAAATTGCTGTATATTTATAGATACACCGCTTGATATAGCGATGGCTCGAAGAGTTCTCAGAGATATGAAAAATTCATCGGCAGACGAGATACGCGATGAAATGGATTCGTATTTAAAATTTGCAAGGACCGCTTATGTTCAAATGCGGAGGGATCATTTGTCGATATCCGATCATGTGATAGACGGCGCAAAAAAATCGGAGGAAATTATCGGCGAAGTCATAGAAATAATTTTAAACCGCACTTAAAAACTCTTGCAATATATAAACCGATGTGTTATAATAAATTAAAAACGCAGGGAGGAATTTCTATGTACAATGCAAATGATAAGAGATACGAAAAAATGCCGTATCGGCGCTGCGGAAGAAGCGGTTTGAAGCTTCCGGCAGTGTCCTTGGGACTTTGGCAAAATTTCGGCAGCAAAGGCGTTTACGCCAATATGGAGGCGATGGTACACACCGCCTTCGACCTCGGGATAACGCATTTTGACCTCGCAAATAACTACGGCAGCCCGTATAACGGCAGCGCGGAGGAAAATTTCGGCAGGATCCTGCGGGATATGCGGCAATACCGCGATGAAATGATCATCTCGACAAAGGCGGGCTACGAGATGTGGCAGGGTCCTTACGGCGACAGGAACGGCAGCCGAAAATACCTTACGGCATCGCTCGACCAAAGCCTGAAACGTTTGGGCTTGGAATATGTAGATATTTATTATCACCATATTTTCGACCCGAACACGCCGCTCGAAGAGACCGCTCTCGCGCTTGACAACGCGGTAAAGCAGGGCAAAGCGCTCTATGTCGGAATTTCAAATTACAACAAAAAACAGACGGAAGAAATTCTAAAAATATTTAAGGAGCTGAGAACGCCGTTTGTCGTAAATCAGCCGAGTTACTCTATGCTGAATCGGTGGATAGAGGAGGACGGACTTGACAGGTCGTGCATTGAAAACGGCATCGGGCTTGCGGTGTTTTCGCCGCTTTATCAAGGCTTTCTGACGAACAAATATCTTAACGGAGCGCCGAAGGATTCGCGCGTCGGACGCGGCGAGACCTGGATAGGAGACCAGCTCGACGAAAAAATGCTTACAAGGCTGAACCGATTGAATGACATCGCGAAAAGCCGCGGTCAGACGCTTTCGCAGATGGCGTTAGCGTGGGTACTGCGCAATGAAGCGGTCGCAACGGTGCTTATCGGCGCAAGCCGACCGGAGCAGATCGTTGAAAATGTCGGCTGCATCGACGGTCTCGAGTTTAATGAAGAGGAGATAAAAAGCATCGAAGAAATATTGAAATAAACGCAGCTGATAAAAGTTAGGTGAAACCTTGGTGAAATTACGGTATTGGTGTTGACATAGCGTCAGAACAGTGGTATAATATTAATGGAAATTAAAATCAAGAAAGGAAAAGTGATCTTATATGAGCAAAATTCTGACCGCATATTTTTCGGCGGGCGGCAGGACAGCCGAAGCCGCTAAAACGCTTGCAAATGCAGCGGGCGCGGATCTTTACGAAATCAGACCTGCCGTTCCCTATTCGCAAGCCGACCTTGACTGGAGGGACAAGACCTCCCGCAGTTCGATCGAAATGAGCGACAAATCGAGCCGCCCCGAGCTTGCGGACAAAAA
>CANQCJ010000114.1 GCA_947589205.1 uncultured Ruminococcus sp.
ATCGGCGATATAATTCACAAGATCGCTGTCGGTCATTTTTAAAAGCACGTTCGACATCTGTATTATCGTGCCTTTTTCTTTGAGTGCGAAAGAGACCTTTTCAAATTTCGGATCTTCCGAAGCTACTATCTCATCACCGTCGGTAAAATCGGAAAGCCCCGCGACAGAATCTATGTTCTCAAACGTGTACGAGCCGGTAAGCGCGGTCGTGTGTATCGCGCCGATAACGTCTCTGAAGGACTTAAAGTCGCGTATGCGCTTATTGATCCTCGTCTGTATATCCTGCGGCAGGATATAGCCCTCGCCGTTTTTGCCGTTTTCATCTTCACCTGTAGGCAGCAGCAGGGCTTTTTCGGTATCGTTGAGCGGCTTGTTTTCAAAAGCCTTTATTGCTGCGCGGATAAACGAAGCCGACTTCGCCGTTTCGCCGCCTCTGCCTGAAGCGGGCGGTCTTGCGTCCTTAGAAGCCGTGAGCATTTGCTCCTTAAGCTCGTCGTCTAACTGCCTTTGCAGCTCCATTTTCTTTTTCAGCGAATTTATCTCGCCCATTTTCTGCTCCGCTTCTTCAAGCTTATCCTCTCCGAGCAGAACGGTCACGCAGTCGGTCAGCGCTTTGAGCTTGACCATCATTTTTTCAAATTCCGTCATTATTCTCGACCTCCGTTTTTATAATTTCCAGCATGAGCTGCAGCTTTCTTTTTTTCCTCTCATCGAGCGATTTTCTTGTACCCGCTCTCGGCTGTGCGCCGACCGTCACGAATGACAGCTCGTAGACCTCCGCGCATTCCTCGATATAGCGCAGACAGGTCTTTTTCTCGCCGTCAGCATCGTATTTATATCCGGGGATATGTGAGCAGAGCTTGCTTGCTCCGCAGATACCGCACCTTGTTTTTCCCGCGCGAAAATCAACGCTCACCTCGCTTTTTATCCCTGCGTTTATCTCGGCGATGAGATCTTCGTTTTTAGCCGTCCTCGGCATATAGCAGTGCATAACTAAGCTCTGCAAGCCGTTTTCCTTCACCGCTTCGGCGGCGTAAACTCTTGCCAAAGTCCCATCCACATCGCGCAGATCGTGATTCTTTATGACAGGCTTGCCGACATACATCTTTGCAAGCTGCGAGATACATTCCGCTGTCAGCGGTTCAAAATTCCTGTCGTCCTCGCCGCTGTCGCAGGCGGTCACTTTGAACGTGAACACTTGTTCTTTTTCAAGCGGAACGAGCGTAAGCTTGTTGATGAGCGCAAGCTCGTGATCTCCGATATCCTCATGCGCCGCTTTCATTATTTTGCTTATCGTTTCCATTGCTTACACCTCCTCCGTACTGTATTCCGAGCTGCGACAATGGTATCGCCGCGCCGTTGCCGAAAATAAGCATATCCGTTCCGTTCACAAACGGCATATCCTCTTTTGCTCTGACCTCGGCTATCTCGGAAAAGCCGCTGTTTATAGCTATCTCATACGCCTGATAGCGCGTCAGCGTGTCGGCTCTTAACATAACATCTGTGTTAAAGTGCGTAAAAACGCCCTTTTCGCGCTCCTCCCTAAAAAGCAGCTTGTAGTCCATTTCCTGCTCGTACAGCGTCACCACATTCAGCAGCGTATCCGACAAAAACGCCGCGTTCTGCTGAGTGATATTGGAATAGGTGGACTTTTCGAGGTCGTTTAGCTGAAACGATTTAACGCCGAAGGCGTTCGCTATCTGTCTCGAGGTCAGCGTATTAAGCTCAAAAAACTGCGAATTTACAAGCTTTGTTTCGAGCTGGGTAACGCCGAACTCTGTCGGTATCGGTATCACCCTGCCGGCGTTTTTTGCGCCGCCCATGTCGGAAAATTTCTTTTGTATCTTCTTCTGACGCTCGCTGTTCAGGTCGCCGGTATAGGTCACTATAAGCGGGTCCTGCAAGCCGTTTTTGTATTTTTCTCCGATAACGTTCCCCGCGTACTGCTCGTTCGCGATAACGTCTCCGAGATAACTCCTTACCGAACGTCCGACGATCCCGCTGCTTGAAAAATTCTTGAAATGAGCTATCTCGTCTGAGGCGTACATCACCTCGCCCCTTCGGCTGTCGCTGTAGGCATAAAATACCGCGCTGCCGCTGCTCGAAAAAAGCCTGCCGTCGTCAACGTATATACGCACCCGCGAGCTGTCGAGCAGGTATATAGCTTTGAATCCGCCGTTTGAAAAATCCTTGACCCAGTAAGCGTTGCCGTAATGCAGCCGCTGAAATTCCGTCGCCCAGAGCAGGTCGTGAATGCTCGTATAGCTGTTCGGGCGCAGGTGCAAAAGCTCATATAGCGAATGCTCCGTTAAGTCTCTCGCGCCGCCCTTCGGCATTGCCGCCTTGACCTTTAGCGGGAGACGCGCGAGAGCGTTGCAGCGGATAAGCATACAAGCGTAGTATGTGGGCGCGGTCAGGCGCGAGGGGTCTGCATCGCCTATCCTGTCGCTGTCAAAAAAGCTCCGCAGCTCCTCAATAGTCGGATTTACACCTGTCTGCATTGATTTTTTCTTTCCAAAAATTTTTTCTCACTCCTCATCGAGCCAATCGTCGGCTGTACGGTATATGAACACATGATACATGGCGAGCTTGAAAGCGTCCAGCACTGCGGCGAGCGGGTCTATACGCTGTGAAGCATGATCCTTGTCTATCCTGACAAGCCCGTTGGTCTTTTTTATGCAGGCGTTCGACACCGCAAAATTCAAGACCGGGTCGGGCAGATAAACTATGTTTCCCGCAAAGACCTCGTCTCTGAAATTTATCGTACATTCGTTCAGACTTCGCGCCGACTGGTATACCTCCTCGGTCGGGTAGCCTTCCTCCGACAGCTCCATTTCCATTTTAGTGGAATTGTGCGGGTCGAAGCAAAGCGCCTGAACATCGAGGTCATATCTTGCTATAAACTCCTCCATATACCGCACGACCGCGTTCTGATCGACAAGCTGTGTATCGGTAACGGTGATATAGCCCTGCTCCTCCCACAGGTCGTACCTTACACGGTCGGAACGGACGCGCTCTGTCAGCTTTTCGCGGTTTGGTATGAAGCTGTGGGTAAACACTATGTATTTTACCGTGCTTTCGCTTTCAAACGGTATGACGAACGCTATGCTCGTCAGGTCTATCTTGCTTGACATATCAAAGCCGATGTAAACCGGGCAGCCCCTTATGTCGATCGGCAGCGGCTTGACCTCGCAATGTTTCCACTTTGACATATCCATATATCCGTCGCTCTTAGCCTGCACCCATATATCGAGCACCTTCGTTTTGAACGCCGTCATTTTTTCGGGAATGCTCTGCGCGAGCTTGAAGGCTTCCTCAATTTTTTCCCGACCCTCGGCATAGGACATTCTTACGGGATTAGCTTTTTCCCATGTTCGCGGCGCGCTCGGATCGTCGCCCTCGTCGGCTTCAAAAATATCCGCCAAATATCGGTCGTTCTCAACATCGCTCCCCGGGTCTAACAGGTTTGAGCAGAACTTGTATTCCTGCGTATAGCAGGGGCTGTTAAGGTCAACTCCCGCCGTTGTTATTATCACGATGAGCGACTGCTTTGAATTGCCGCCGAGACCGAGGTCGTAAAACGACGTGTCGGGGTGCTGATGATATTCATCAAGCACAAGACAGGCGGGATTCGTGCCGTCTCCGGTCTTGCCGTCCTCCTTGTTGAGCGGTTCTATGTATGAGCCGCTTTTGATGTGAGTTATCCTGTCTCGGCGGATCTTGAATTTTCTCGCAAGCGGAGAGCCGCGGAGCATGAGCGAGCATTCCTGAAAGATAATGCCCGACTGCTTTCGCTTGACGCCCGCGCAGTAGGTCTCGTAAAGCTCGCCGAAGCGCGTGCTTTCTACAGCTGTCTCATAGAGAAGTATCCCTGCCTGCTCCTGCGATTTCGCGTTTTTTCTGCCCATTTCCTTGAACGCCGCCGTAAAACGCTTGTATCCCGTCCGCTTCATTCGCCAGCCGTAAAGCTGACAGATGAAAAATTTCTGCGGGACCGTGAGCATTATCGGCTTGCCCGCCAAAACGCCTTTGGAATGTCTTAAAAGCGAGAACCATTTGACTATCCGCAGCGCCTGAGCCTCGTCCCATTCCCAGTCGGCGTCGGTGCGCCTTGTGTCGTTCAAAAATCTTTGGCAAGCCTGTTTATGCTTTTTGCAGGAGGGGATCTTGTCGGAAACACAGTCGGCGGCGTATTGTTTAAGCTCGTCATATATCACCAAAATCTTCCTCGATAGCTTCGTCTGTTTCCTTGGCTTTTATGCTCGCTATTTTCAGACGGCTGTCAAGCGTTAAGCCGATGAGCCGCGCGAACTTTCTCATTTCCTCGGAATATTTAAGCTGTGTTTTAACGGCGTCCGCTTCCGTGCCGTCGGCATTGAACGCGCCGCATACTGAAAGGCTTTCGGAAGCTTCGGCGTACATCGCAAAAGCGTTGCAGAAGCCGCCGATGTTGTATATATCGGCGTTGGAGATCATTCCGTTTTCGCAAAGAAGCTTGACGACCCTGCGCCATTCTTTTTTCGCGGTCCTGTTCACGAGCCAATCGGGCGGCGTTTTCAGTCTGTCGGCGGGCAAAGCCGCAAGCGACTGCTCATATTCGCGCTGCTTGATGATATCCTGCGTCAGGTTTCCGGTCTGCTCGGACAGCGGCTTTCTCATTCTGCCCATGATAAATACCTCCCCTTTTCTTCGGCAAAATAAATTTTATTTAGAATTTAGCGTTTTGAAGCCTCGGCTGCGGTCGTTTGTCGGCGCAAAAAAACATTTCTGCCTACCCCCTGCCCGAAAATTTTTCGGAAAATTTTTCAAGAACACAGTGAAGCATACGCGCCGTGTTTTCATAATTGACCTTGTAAAGCTCGTGGATCTTTCGGTGATTCTTTTCGGTCAGGTATATGAGGTTGCTTTGCTCGGAACGCAGGCTGTAGTCGGTTTCAAGCGGGACTATGTGGTGCACCGTGAAGCCGTGCTCGATAATTCCGAGAACGATAAGACTGTAAGGGTCAAGCCCAAACGTTTTCGCTATAGCCTTACTGCGCGCCGTTTGCCATTCGCCAGTCAGGTAGTAGCGGTCGGTCTCCGGGCGCGTTTTGCGTCTTATTTTCTCGTAATTTTTACGGCAGCGTTCGCAGGGCTTGCCGACCTCGATACGCGCCTTGCAGCTCTGACATCTTGTGTAGATCATAATGCTTCACCTCTTTGTTCTTGCTTGCGAAGCTCCGCGATCCACAAGCCCTAATTCTATAATATCACAAAAAAAGTATTCAAACGTCCACAAACGTCTACTAATTTTCAATTCACAAAAAGTTTACAAATATCTCCCGCAAGCCGCTTTGCAATAGCTGATAGAAGCCCTGACCCGCCGCGCCACCTCCTCCCACTTCATAGGCTTGCCGCCGCCCCTGTGCGGTTCTATGTACCGCAGGGTAATTACGCGCCGCGCAAAGCTGTCGTCAATGCCCTGCACGAACGCGACTATCTCGTTTATCTCCGCAAGTATCCGCTCGCGGTCGACCGCCGACGTCGTAAGCTTTAACTCGGCTTCGAGTGATCTATATTGCTTTATTCGTTCCCTCGTCATTTTCAACCTCCCTTTCGTAGAACTGCTTATACTTCAAAAACTCCCGCCTTAACCTGACAGCTTCTTTAGTCGCTTGCTCACGGCGTCCTTTTGATGTGAATCGTTTATTTGTCAATTGCAGTCACCCTCCTCGCTCCTGCACTCTTCGAGACCTTTCTGCACTATCGTGAGAACGATGTTTCTTTCAAGCTCGCTGCATTCGTCCTCTATAAATTCTACAAAATCGTGAAACAGCTCTAACGCTGTCACTATGTTTGCTTTGTTTGCTTTCATTTCTCCACCTCCACCTCCTCCAGCCCGCAGTAAATAACGCTGTTCTTGGTCGTAATATCCGTCAGCTCCGCCTGATAAAAATACCCTCGTTCAATGCTGTGCCGTAGGACCGCGCCCGTCAGAACGTAGTCCGCGCCCTCGGGGAACAGCTTCGGGCTTGTAAATTTTACCCGCTTGCCGAGAGCGCGTTTAACGTCCTCCGCCCTCATAGCGTTTCTATCCTCACATAAATGCCCGATCGCGCCGCCCAAAACTTTTCTATGACCTCGCTTGCAACGATCGAATCATCTTTCCAAAAGCCGACAGCCGTCATGCTGTCCTTGAACAGCTTCTGCAGGTTATCCGTGTCGGGCGGCGTTATCCTGTACTCTCCGTCTTTATGCTTGCCTTTCGGAAACAGCCATTTGACTGTCAGCCTGACCGCCTGCCCCGTGATCGGCTCGTTGGGGGCGTGCCTGTTCAGCATTGCCATAAGCTTCATACGCGCGTCCTTGACCTTCGGCGGGTCGTAGAAATATGGCTTGCCGTTTCGTATACCGACCGCTCTCATCTGCCCGGTGACGGTCGGCGGTATCATCGGGAGAAAAAATTCTATTACCATTCTCTTACAACTCCTTTCAAACTCGGTCGCTCCCTGCCGCGTCCCGAGCGGATATTATTTCTATGTAAAAAAGGGCACAGGGAAGCCCTTTTTTATATATATAATATATACTTTTTCTTTCCCTCGGAAAATAAGGGCGTTTTTTCGACTTTTTCTCTCGGGAAGAAAAAGAGGGTCTTTACCGACTTTTTCTCTTTGAGAGAAATTATCGGTTTTTCTCGATTTTTTCTCTTTGAGGGAAAAAAGTTTTCAGCTTCGATATTTTCTTTCACTGCTTGCTCTTCAAACCGCACTCGCCGTCTTCTATCCAGAAATTTCCGTGCTCTTTCAGACGGTTTCTGACGGTCTTTTCGGTGACGCCGAGGTATTCCGCGATGTCGGCTATGGAACACTTGCCGTCGATCTCTCCCGCGCTGTAAGCCGTCTCAATGCTGCTCACACGGTCTTTTTTTCGCTCTTCGTTGGTCTTTCGCTTTGAGAAATTCCTCCGCCAGTCGTACTCGCTTTCGGGCGTCAGGTCTTTCAAGACCCCGAC
>CANQCJ010000115.1 GCA_947589205.1 uncultured Ruminococcus sp.
GTCCTACTACCGTTACTCTCTCCTCGCAGGCGAACTGTCCGGGCTGAGAAAGATCCTTTTTCTTGGTAAGCTCGTGTCCCTCTCCGAAAAGAACGGCAAGAGTTTCGGCAGTTACATGAACGTGCCTTGCAGACGTTTCAACGATAAATTCCTTTGACATATTTATTTTCTTCCTTTCGTATTAATGTCCGTCCCGCACTAAAAGTACGGGGTATAATTCTATTTTACTACTATTAACATTAAAAATCAAGCAATTTAACACTTTTTTTAGATTTATTTGTCCAAGCTTTGTTTTCGCCTGTTAGCCATTTGATATTTCTGTTTCGTTGCCAGTCCCCCTCTGATATGACGTTCCCTTTTGTTTATCTCGAGCAGCTTTTCTACCTCCTTGTAAAGCTCCGGCGACAGCTCCGGCAGCTTTTGTTTAAGATCCTTATGTACCGTGGATTTTGAAATATCAAACTGCTTTGCTGCCGCTCTCACGGTGCTCCGGTGAGACACCATGTATTCTCCGAGCAAAATGGGACGGCTTTTGTCGGTAAGGCTCATATCTTCACCCCAAACATAAATTAATTTGTGCTGCCCTATAAATATATGCCCGAAATTTTTTAAATATGTTTTGTCAATAAAAAAATTTGCCAAAAGCTTGATAAAGCTCTTGACAAATAAAGTAAGGATATGTTATAATAAGTATATAAGTGAAATTTTTTGTACAGTTGAATTTTTAAGCAAGGAGAATAAAGTATGAAATGCCCCTTTTGCGGTTACGCAGACACTAAAGTCATAGATTCAAGACCGAGCGACGCCAAAAAACGCCGCCGCCGCGAATGCTCCCGCTGCGGCAAACGCTTTACTACATACGAGGTCGTCGAAAAGCCGCTGCTCATGGTCTACAAAAAGGATCTGAGCTTTGAACCGTTCGACCGCGTGAAGCTCATCAAGGGTCTGCAAAACGCGATCAAAAAACGTCCGGTAAGCGTCGACGATATGAACGCGCTGGTCGATAATATCGAAAATACCTTCGCCAACAAAATGCAGACGGAGACGACTACCGCGGAAATCGGCGATATGGTGCTCGCGGGTCTTAAAAAGCTCGATCTTGTCGCCTATGTCAGATTTGCGTCCGTCTATAAGGATTTTACCGACGTGGAATCCTTTATACAGATAATTTCCGAGCTGTCGGACGAAAAGGAGTAATAAACAAGCCGCCGCCGTCATATTATTTATTAAAAGCAGCCGCACAAATGCCTGCTTTTGCCTTTATGCGGTATTGCCTGAAAATAATATGGAGATGGTAGCAGCTGAAAAATTTTAAAATATGCGATATGCTGATCTCACTGCTTTTTGCGGAGCTTATCGGCGTGCTTTCCTCTATCGCGGCCGGCGGAAGCTTTTCGCTCTATCAACAGATCGACAGACCGCCTCTTTCGCCTCCCGCCATACTGTTCCCCTTGGTGTGGAGCTTGCTGTACGCGTTAATGGGCGTATCGGTGTATTTGGTATACATATCCTCCGCTTCGCCCGCAGATAAGCTCAAAGCGTTCGGCAGTTATTTTCTTCAGCTTTTGCTGAACTTTTTATGGAGCATAATTTATTTTCGCCTTAATATGCTTTGGTCGGCGGCAATACTGCTGCTTTTACTTACCGCGGCGGTCATTGTCATGATAGTACGGTTCTATAAATGCTCCGCAGCAGCCGCAGGAATAAACATACCTTATTTTCTCTGGATATGCTTTGCTTTATATCTTAATATCGGCACGGCGGTATTAAACTGAAAAGGCTTATTCTTTGAAAATACAAATTTCAGACCAAGTGAATAATGATGTTTAAAAAAATAATCGTTATCGGCTGTCCCGGCTCGGGAAAAAGCGCCTTGGGTCGAAACGGAGCTTGACGAGGAATTTGAACAGTCTATACTGAATTTTAAAACCGATGAGATCTATAGAACGCTTGATAAGCATAAGGACAAGAAAATTATTGTCTTTAATTCGCGTGAGCAGACGGACGAATTTTTGAAAGGAAAAGAAATATGAAAATAATGGCAGTCGATTTCGGAGACGCGCGCACCGGGCTTGCCGTCTGCGACAGGACGGAATTTTTGGCTTCTCCGATCGGCACTATCGAAGAAAGAAACCCGCAGATACTTGCGATGAAGGTCGCTCATATGGCTGAACAGTACGAAGCGAGGATCATCGTTGTCGGTCTGCCGAAAAACATGGACGGAAGCGAGGGGGCGCGCGCGGAAAAATGCCGCAGATTCGCCGACACCGTTGCCGCCGTGACCGAAGCCGAGGTCGTAATGTGGGACGAACGCTCGACTACCGTCAGCGCGCACAGGATACTCGACGAAAACAACGTTCACGGAAAGCAGCGGAAAAATGTCGTGGACACCGTTGCCGCCGTCGTTATTCTTGAAAGCTATCTCGAATACAGAAAAAAACAAAGCTCGAGGTCGTGAAGGCCCCGAGCCTTGCTCAGGGCGCTGTCAAAGCAAAGACAGCGCCGATTTTTTATAATTTTATCCCGAAGATAACGAGCGCTATGTTGAAAAATACCAGCGATGTCGAAGCGTCGACTATCGTGGAGATGAGCGGAGCAGCCATCAGCGCGGGGTCGAGGCGTATCGCCTTTGCCGCCATAGGCAGTATGCAGCCGATGAGCTTTGACATTATTACCGCGGCGACTATCGCAAGACTTACGCACAGCGCAAGCCGAAAGGAATCGACCGACGGGTCGCTGTAATATTGAATATATATCCTTGCAAAATTCACCGAGCCGAGTATCAGACTGACTATCAGCGAAATGCGAAATTCCTTGAAAATGACTCGGAAAAAGTCCCGAAGCTGTATCTCGCCCAGACTCATTCCGCGTATTATCATGGTAGATGTCTGCGAACCGCAGTTACCGCCCGTGCCGGTAAGGGTGGGTATGGACGCGACAAGCAGCGGTATCGCCGCGAAAGCCGCTTCGTAGTGGCTGATTATAACGCTTGAAATGGTCGAAGAAAGCATCAGCACGAGCAGCCAGACTATACGGTTTTTGGCGTGAGTGAAAACGCTCGTTTTGAAATAGCTCTCCTCACTCGGCGAGACCGCCGCCATGTGCGCGAAGTCCTCCGTCGCTTCCTCTTCGATTACGTCGATAACGTCGTCGAACGTTACTATACCGACAATGCGCTGCTCGTTGTCCACAACCGGCAGAGCGACAAAGTCGTACTTTGAAAACTTAGACGCGACTACCTCTCTGTCCTCGGTCGTCTCAACGGTTATGACGTTTTCGTCCATGATGTTCCCGACAAGCTCATCGTCGTCCGCCGTCAGCAGGTCGAGGATTGAAAGAACGCCGATAAGCCGCCTGTGCTGGGAGGTCACATAAATAGTATAGACCGTTTCCTTTACCATGCCGAGACTTCGTATCTTGTCAAGCGTTTCCCTTACGGTCATATCCTTTTTCATGTAAACATACTCGGTCGTCATTATCGAACCCGCGCTGTCCTCGGGATATTTTAAGATCATGTTTATCATTCTGCGCGACTGCGGGTCGGAGGCGCGGAGTATCCTTGCCACAACGTTCGCGGGCATTTCCTCGATAAGGTCGACGGTATCGTCTATAAAGAGATTGTCTATGACCTCCTCAAGCTCGGTATCGGTCAGGGAGTTTATCAAAAGCTCCTTCATGTCCGAATCCATATATGTGAAAACCTCCGCCGCGCTGTCCTTCGGCATCAGTCTGAAAAGCAGCGTGATGTCCTTTGCGTCTACCTCCTGATTGTCGTGAAAGCCTTGTATCAGGTCGGCGATATCCGCTTCGTTTAGCTGTGAAAAGATCTCCTTGACCTTCTTAAAATCGCGGTTCTCAACAGCCGTCTTTACAACATCATACATTCTCGTTTGATACCCCCTTTTCAGCCTGCGGCAGTTTTTACATTTTATGCTGATTTAAACAATAATGTCCGCAGACCTTATCGGAATAAGTGAAAAAAGCTCCTTCGGCGCAAGCTCGACCTGAAAGCCTATTTTTCCCGCGCTGAAAATTATCGTGGGAAACTGCTCGGCGGTGCTGTGAATAAACGTATCGAATTGCTTTTTCATGCCGATAGGCGAGCAGCCGCCGTGGATATATCCGGTAAGCGGCAAAAGCTCCTTTGACTTTATCATCGAAATACTTTTTTCTCCCGCCGCTGCCGCGGCTTTTTTCAGATCGAGCTCCTCTGCTACAGGCACCATGAACACATAGTATTTCCCCGAAGCCGCGCGCGTAACAAGCGTTTTAAAGACGCGCCCGACCTCCTGACCGAGCTGCTCTGCGACCTGCGTACCGCTCAGCGCGCCGCCCTCGTAGGTGTGCTCTTTATATTCTTTACCGTTAGCGTCGAGTATTCTCATAACGTTAGTTTTAGCCGTTTTTTTCGCCATAAAAGCTTCAGCCCTCTCCGTCAGTGTTCAATCCGTTTACGGTAACGTCGTCGTCAAGCAGGATAACGAGCGAACGCTTGCCGTTTATCATCTGCATTTTCACCTTGTCGGTGCTGTCGCTGCCGATATTTACGGTTATTCCCTCGCTCTCAACGACAGTTTTTTTCTCGACGAGATTCGCGGCGATAAGCGGCTTGTCTCCCGCTATAGAGGTAAACGCCGGGCGCACGCGTTCGAGATTTTCCTGCGGCGCGCCTACATTCCAGAGTATATTTTTAAGCCCGTCAGCATCGAGCCTTGCAGGCTCTGTCTCGTGCGCGCTGAACGCGACTAATTCGCTGAGCTTATTGTTGACCTCCGTTATCGTCTCATAATCGAGACTTCCCTGCATGACGTTTGAGAGTATTCGCTGAAAGGTGGTGCGCTCATCGGGCGCGCTCAGTGTAAATTCGCAGCCGAGAAGATTTTCGACAACAGACAAATTCGGCGACCTTGCCGTCTTTGTATAGCACAAAACGGCATTGACATCGGGCTGACGGTCGCTGAAAGCCGGGAACAAAAATCCGTCGGTCGGCATTTGAACGATCCTGTCGCTTTTTGCTTTTTTCTCTATTTTGTTTTCCTCGTCATTGAACACAAGCCCGTCTATCCTAAGCTCCACCGGGCAGAACGCCGTTATCAGGAAATTATAGTCAATAGACGGCTCGGCGTCGATCTCTTCAAGCTTTATGCTCCTGCTTTTCTTTTTCATGACCGTATAGGTGCAGTGTGCGGAAAACACCGCGAACGAACCGGCATAATCAAGCTCCCTCGTGATCCTTTCCAGAAATTCGTCTGTAAGCTCGTCGTCCTCAAAGCGTGAAGCGAGCAGACGGTAAAGAAAATTCTGCGCTCCGTCCTCCTCGTACTGCTCCTTCGGAAAAGCGTACTCTCTTAAATTCTTGCCGTATGTACCCGAAAGCGTCTTTTTGAGCAGCTCCATCATAAGCTCGCTCTCGTCCGGCTCGTGCAGAGCAAGCAGCTTGGACTGCTTACAGACGATATTTTTCTGCGGGTCTATAAAAGCCGACAGCGTTTTGCCGATGGTGAAAAAACCGCTGTCGGAGTTAAAATTCTTTTTTATCTCCGCTATCTCTTTTTTATTCATTTTTCAAGCCTTTCCGCCGCCGTTTTCAGCAGCTCGTAAACCTCGGTGTATTCATTCTGCGGATCCTTATACCTGCTCCAACGCATTTTTGCAAATTCAAGCGCATTGCATTTATAATAGCTGTGGCGGTATTCCAAAAAATCCACACCGCGCTTCAGCGCAAAATCGAGTCCCTCGATATTTTTGTTTTCCACAAGAGAAAACATAAGCTCCCGCATACCGTTTTTGCCGTAAAGCGAATACATCAGCTCATATATCCGCATATCCTTGGAATATGCCACGCCGCCGCTCCAATTTTTGAAGTGACTGTCAAATACCTCGGGGAATTTTTCATGCACATAAAGCACAATATCCGGCGAATACCTTATCGCTGTGCCGAGCGGAGAAAGCGTTCCTCTCGTCAGCGTTTTCGCAAGATCCGCGCCCGCTTCGGCGACCGCCTTAAAGCCCTCTGGGTCGTTGTTTTTGGCGCAGAAGATAAGCGGCGTGCCGTAAATATCCAGCTTTTTATCGAGCTGCGCTTTAGAAGCGGTCTTGGCGCGTGATATTATCGCTTCGGTGTCGCCGATATAGCAGGAATAGACCGGCGTTTTCTTTAAACGCTCGACCTTTTTCATTTCATTTTCCATTTTTTCTTTTTCGTCCGCGTCGTTCGGCTCTAAGCCGTACTCGCCCTTTAACAGTGCGTATTCCTTACAGTCGCCATAGATCAGCGCGTCGTAATCCCTTTCGTTAAGCCGCCTGTAGTCGGCAATAGTACCGTCGGCGACCCTCAGAACGTGCGTCGCCTTGTCGTTATCCATCATGTAGGTAAATACGCTCTGATATTTGTCATAAAGCGGCTGCTTTGAATTTGCAGCGTTAAAAAGCCGCGCCGAACAGTAGGAATATCCGCCGTTTTCTATTTTGCAGAGCTGTGCGCTTACGCCGTGAAGGGTATTGAGCAAAAATATAAATTCTCCCCCGCCGATGTCGTTAAGGATATCACCGGCAAGCTGCACGATCCATTTTTTGTCCATAGTAATTCTCCCTCACATTAAAAGCCTACCCTACTATTATACCACTTTTAATACAAAATTTCAAGCTGTTTTTAACAAAAAATCCGCCGCTCATGTATATTTTACACAAGCGGCGTCAAAAAATTTTTTATATCGAATGTACCTTGGCTTCGGCGTCGGAATGCGCGCCGTCTACGCCGTATTTCTTGTTGCGTCTCTTTTCAAAAAACTTGGGCGCGACCTTCGGGAACATGGCATAGGTCAGAACGTCCTCCTCCTGCTCTATCCACTCGGCGCACTCTTCTCTGAGCTTATCTAGCTCCGGAGTGAGCAGGTCAGCGGGACGGCAGGTTATCGGCTCTTCGCCTT